>NZ_JAKZGV010000039.1:0-41993 GCF_022557375.1 Shewanella sp. MM_2022_3 | reverse complement strand
TATTGTATGTGTGCATTATTTCTTAAGCAGTTTATTAAAGTCTATATCGTATCCGGCTTCTTGCATTTCTTGAGCAATTTTCATTTCCCAGTTTTCACTAACGTAAACAATACCGCTAATGTCATTAGGCAGTTCAATATCACCCTCGACTAATGGCACAACATTTTCACGTCCGAGCTTACCCATTAAGAAGCCATGTTCAAAGATTACATTCTGACGAGCTCTAGGCTGTAAGTCATTTACATTTGTCTTTACAACACCAAAATCATCAGGGGTATAGAGAATAATCGCAAAATCAGTTTCATCTGAGTAATCTTCAATTTTCTCTATTATTGTTCTACTTTTACTTACCTGTTCATGAAGTATGATTGCTTCGAAACCGAGCTTTTCAATGAAGCGAGCCGTTCGCTCTTTTACGTGTCCATCATGTCCATGCACGATGAACACTTTATTGGATTTAGCTTTAGGCGTTGATTGTGTTTCCAGTAGCTTAACATCCTTGTTTATAGGGGTGAAATCATACTCATCATTTTGTATATCAAGAATTAAGTTGCCCATGTAAGCATCCATGCGCTCCCCTTTTACTTTCCAAAAGTAGCCAGCATCAGTCATGCCATTTTTACGAGGAAGCACAAAATATGTTGGGTTTGCTTTTTCATTAAAATATGGGATTTCGTTAGGCAAATGTTGTGTAAAAAACTTAATTACACTCTTCTGCCAAGATTCAAAACGTGGGCGACCATAACTAGAAGATTGCTCTTTATAGGTATAAAGAACGTCCTCAATAAGTCTTGTTTGTAACTTCTTTAACCCACCAATAATCTCTTGTTTATTCATCAGTGCCTCATAAAAAAATACTATTAGAAGCATTCTATCGCGTTAGCAAGATATGGCAAGAAGTAGGGAGGTAACTTGCTGTTTGAAAATGGAGTTTGTGATGCTGTTCGAGAGTTGATGCTATAGGTACAATACGCAGTAGGAGCGTGTAATGTTTAGTACCTGACTTGCGAAGTTTAACCCTTACTATAACAACATTAGGCAGATGTGTTTAGTAAGGGCTATCAATTAAAACTTAGAAAAGCTTGTTGAAGTCGATCTCGTAACCTGCTTTCTTCATTTCTTTAGCTATAGCTGTTTGCCAGTCATCTCTAACGTAAACCACACCACTAATATCGTTTGGTATCTCAATGTTATCAGCGACTAATGGCACAACATTTTCTCGCCCAAGTAGACCAATCAATAAGCCATGTTCAAAGACAACATTTTGTCTTGCTCTTGGTTTTAGATCGCTCGGTTCTTTATTCTTTATTCCACCTATGTCATCAGCGGTGTAGAGGACAATTGCGAAGTCGGTTGTCTTAGCATACTCCAAGATTTTTTCGATGATTGTAGTGCTGCCACCACTAGCTTGTTCGTGAAGAATGATTGGTTCAAAACCTAGCTTTTGGATGAAGCGGGCGGTTCGCTCTTTGACTTCGTTATTGTGCCCGTGCACGATGAACACGTTTTTTGATTTTTCTTTAGGTGAAGCTTTTACAGTTTTAACAATTGTAGGCTTATATTCCAAATCATATACGCCATCTTTGACATCTATGAGCAATGAGTCAATAAGGCCTTCCAGTAAGATCCCTTCATTTCGCCAAAAATATTCAGCATCACTTTCATACTCACGGAAATATGAACATTGAGAAAATAACTCGTCAAAATTAACTGTATTTTGTGGTAAGTGTTCTCCTAAAAAACGTGACAGTGTTTTTATAAAAGATTGAAACCGTTGCTCACCTAAAGCAGAGCCTCGCTGCTTATACGCCTCTAATACATCACTTTTTAGTTTTATCCGAAATGATTCTAACTTTTCAATAATTTCTTGCTTATCCATCTCTGCCTCACAACACAATGCTATTAAAAGCATTCTATCGCGTTAGCAAGATATGGCAAGAAGTAGGGAGGTAACTAGCTGTTTTAAAATGGGGTTTGTGAAGTAGTGTGGGAGGTATTATTATAAGTGCAATGCGGATTAGGTCACTGTAATGACTGGCACCCGACTTTTGGAGCTTAACCCTTACTATAGCATCTATATATAGATGCTATAGTAAGGGTTTTAAAGCTAGACCTTAGCTTGAGCATTTTCGCGAACTACCCAATCGCGGCCAAAACCGCTCTTACCACAAGTAGTGCAAACATAATCACCAGTAGCAGTACCTAAGTAATACTCTTTAGATAGGTCAGGATGGTTGCATGGTTTATTGCCCCATTTCGCCCTTAGCTCTCTTGCTTCCTTTTCTTGCATTTTAAACTCCTTTAATCAAATTTGATTGTGATTTTCTACTATCACATTTCCTGTTTCACGTTCTTTATAGACAGTTTGATTAAACTCAACCTGAACAAGTTTGTCTCCCCTCATCTTCAAACGATAGAAATCTAAGCCACCGAAGTAAATCTCAGTGTCATCATCGTAGAGCCTTATCATTTCTTTAAGCTCACCAATTGTTAAAGTCATACTTCACCTTCCTTAGTTTAAAAATTTGTTAATAATCTTAAACTAGTACGTGAGTAGAAGCTAATTGTCTCTAACCATGCACTAGTGATGATTGTAGTCTTGTAGGTGCTATAGTTACTGTGCTTGTGTGTGCCATCCGCTTGGAAGTTCGCGATCAGCTGTTGCATGTTTTAGTTGCTTACGTTTACCTTTTATTTCTCTGATACCAAACTGGTCATTTTTGAAGTGTACTTGAAATTTGATATCATTAGCGTCGCTTGCAATCACAATTTTAGTAATGACCTTTTGAAGCTCAAGATTAACTAAACGCCTTAAATCAATGTTTTCGTGGTCAAGTGCTAAACGGGTATCTATACGGTCAAGCTGAGGCTTTGTGCAAGTATCTTCTAATGTGAATAGTTCAGCCTTTGCTTGTTTTAGCTGAGCTTCGATATCCTCATACATTGTAATGGCGCGTGAGTTGCCCTTAGCTACAAGTACAAGCAGGTTTTGGGCTTGTTCATCGAGAAGTGTTATTTGTGATTTTTTGTCTGATATTTCATCACGTTTATCAACTTGTAGTCTGCTAAAGCGTAATGACCTGAACCAGTTTAATATAGTGAACTCAGTATCTGGTAGGTTTATTGCGCGTGCTTTGCATTGTCCAGTTCCAACACGACCACTACAACGCAAATAAAGCATTTTTACCTTAATACCATTCCTAGTTGTGTTGCTTAGGTTAGGTTGATATGTATAGCCACATTCGCCACATACTAACAGACCACTGAATATGTTTTGCATGGCATGAGTTTTGGTTTTTGTTTTTGTGCGTCTAAATCTAATTTGTTGTGCTTTGTTGAACGTGTCAATGTCAATAACAGCAGGGTAATAGTCATATATAACTTGGTCTTTATGCGCTTCAACTGAGCTTATAAATGCACCATACGTTGAAGGTGATTTAATAATCCTAACAATACGCTGTTCGTTCCATGTCGGTTTGTGCTTATGTAAATTTTCACGATAAACAGGATATGGTATGTTTTCAGCGGTTAATGTTTTAGCTATAACACCGCCACCGCAACCATTAATGTACATCTCAAAAATACGTTTTATTAATGCAGCACGTTCAGGTATGAGTTCAATCTTGTTGTCCTTAACCTCTAACCAAACAGGGACTAAGCTTGTGATTACATCGCCTGTATCAACCGCTTTTTGTTTAGCTGTCTTGTAAGCTTGCTTTGCTCGCAATGCTTTTACTTTTGATTCGTTATGCGCACGTTCCATCACTGCTATTGCAATGTGTATTTTGTGAGTGTCTTCGCGGTTGTATATAACACCAGTAGATACTTCGTGAACTTCAACACCACTATTAATGATGTCCATTAAACGCGGTAAAGCGTCCATAGTATGCTCACGTCCTAAACGGTCTAGTGACTCAACTACTAAAGCGGCTGGGGTTGGGACTTTGCCCGTTTTGATAGCGTCTAGGAACACGCCTAAACGTCCTTGCATTTGTCTGCCGTGATAACCACTAGCTATGTCTTGGAAGCTGTCTAACTGTATCTCAAGCCCTATAGCGTTAGCGTAGGCATGTGTTAACTCAAGTTGTCTGTCTAAGCCGTCACCCTTTTTCTGTGTTTTGGTACTGATACGACTGTATATGAAGGCTTTCATTTAGGTTCCTGTAACTCACTTTAACTGTAGTTACAATAATATGCGCGTGCCATGGTAATGCACGGTCACGGTATCGCTCGCCTTGGGATGAACAGTGCCTGAGCCTTGATTTAACACCTGATATTGCAATCCTGAAGCAGTGCTGAGTACACCTTCTTTGGTTTTATTTTGTGCTAAAAATTCATTACCTAAACGGATATTTTCTTGGGCCGCTTTTTGGTTATTCATCGAGGTAAAGAAGTAAAAAATCACCCCAGCAATCACAACAACGGCAAGTAACATTTTCATTTTAAGGAACACCTTAGTCAATTTTGGCTATGTTATCAGTTTTTTAGCGTGAGAGGCTAGCGATGTTCGTGCGCGTAGCCGTGGATGATTCGCGTTACATTTTCTCACGCTTTAAAAGCATCCGAAGGCTTTATCCAGCTTTAGATATCGCTTAACCTGTGGCATTAGACTCTATAAAAACTCAATAAAAACAGATAAGAAGAATAAACAAGGATAGTCCTATGTTAACCAAAGCCGCAAAACCGTTAGTCAAGCTTGTCGACCGTTATTTACCCGATCCCTATATTTTTGTCTTACTCCTCACGTTAGTCGTGATGATTTCGGCCGTGGTCGCCGAGCAAAAAACACCTATGGACGTCATCAGTTACTGGGGCGATGGCTTTTGGGCACTGCTGAGTTTTTCGATGCAGATGCTGTTAGTGCTGGTGGCGGGATTTATGCTCGCCAGCTCACCACCGATAAAAAAATTGCTCGATGCCATCGCCGGCTTGGCTAAGTCTGCGCCGCAGGCGATTATCTTAGTGACGCTGGTTTCTCTGGCTGCCAGTTGGATTAACTGGGGCTTTGGTTTGGTAGTCGGCGCGTTATTTGCCAAAGCGTTGGCCCGTAAAGTGAGAGTGGATTATCGTTTATTGGTTGCTAGTGCTTACTCTGGTTTTGTGGTTTGGCACGGCGGCTTGGCGGGGTCTATTCCGTTAACCATTGCCACTGCGGGGCATTTCTCAGAATCACAAATTGGCATTATCTCTACCAGTGAGACCATTTTTGCCAGTTTTAACTTGCTGTTAGTACTGATTTTGTTTGTGGTTATGCCACTGGTAAACCGTTTTATGTTGCCAGAAGAAAAAGACAGCATCTATATCGACCCTAAGGCGCTTGAGGATGGAGGCGCAGACGATAAAGCGGCGCAGTTAACGGCCAATACGACTCGCCCTGCGGATAAATTAGAAAACAGTCGCTTGCTCGGTTGGAGTGTCGGCGGCGCGGGACTCGTTTACTTAGGCTATTACTTTGCAGTGCAGGGCGGCAGCTTAAACCTTAATTTAGTTAACTTTTTATTTTTGTTCCTTGCCATAGTGCTGCATCAAACGCCACGCAGTTTATTGCTGAGTCTTAACGAAGCGATTAAAGGCGGTGCGGGCATTGTGATTCAGTTCCCCTTCTACGCAGGCATTATGGCGGTGATGATGCAATCGGGTTTAGCCCAAAGTATCTCCGAAGGATTTGTAGCCATTGCCAGCGCAGAAAGCCTGCCATTTTGGAGCTTTATCAGCGCAGGTATTGTGAACATTTTTGTGCCTTCGGGGGGCGGACAATGGGCGGTGCAGGCGCCGATTATGTTGCCAGCTGCCGAAGCCTTGGGCGCCGATGTGGCACGTGTTGCTATGGCGGTGGCTTGGGGTGATGCATGGACCAATCTTATTCAGCCTTTCTGGGCTCTACCTGTGCTGGCCATCGCCGGATTAAAGGCGCGGGATATCATGGGATTCTGTTTAATGCAGTTGATTATCACAGGGGTCATTATCAGTATTGCCCTAAGCTGGTTTTAAGTACTGATATAGCTCAAAATTTCCCCGTTAAAAGAAGTAACAATTAACGGGGCTAATTGTTTCATTGCGACTTCCGTATTGTGTCAATTCCAAATGTGGCCGACATTTGGTTATGTATGCGCCTTGAATTGGCGTCCCTAAGGGCTCTACAACTTGTAGGCATGCTGACATTCGTATCTTCAGGTTGATTGGGGATTTCAGGTTGATTGGATATGCGCGCTTTAAATCAATCTATCCATCACTCCGGTTTGGAGCCCATAACCCAGCAAGGCCAAGTTGGTTACTACCGTTAGCCAAAACAGTTTACGAAAGGCCGTTTTTACTGATTTATGGCGTAGAAGGTGCTGGGCAAACAGTGCACCGGGCCAGCCGCCCATCAGCGACATCAGGTGCAAAGTACTTTCTTTGGTGCGCCATTTACCTCTTTTAGCGGCTGATTTATCAACGGCGTAGGTGAAAAAAGTGCATACACTCAGCGCCAAATATAAACCAGCAATCGCGACTGGCAGCATATGCCACCAAGCCGCGCCAATTAACATGGCGAGAAAGACCAGCGCTAATAACAATGGCATCGAACTCGCCTTGCTGTGAATCACTCTCGGCTTTGAGGCGCGGGGCGAGCGGGTGTGAGTCGTTTTTTTGTTGTTCATTTGTTCTGGTGCTAGGGACGAATGGATTTAAAGGCAAGGTGGCGCCAGAGTTTTTCGAGCGGCCCTTGCTTAAAGTAGCGTAAATATACACTCGCAAGCAGCAATTGCAGTAGCGAATAACCCAAGGCTATTGCCATATAACCGCCTCTATTGAGGGTTAACAGTAACTCAGGGGCAAAGTGGCGAAAGATAAATACGCCAACGATAGATTGCAGAATATAAAGGCTAAAGGCGAGTTTGCCGACATTTTGCAGTGGCTTTAGCACGGTCGAGCGGTTTTGGCAGATATAAACCACTATATGGATATAAATCAGCGCCATCGGGATAGCACTCAGCATGACTAGAATGTCTGAAAACATCACCAGTATGGGGTTTTCGGTTAAGCCTAATAGGGTATCCATGGAGGATAACACTAAGGTGGCTAAAGCGAGTTTGAGTAAGGTGTTACGGTCAAAACCCTGTTCAAAGATGCCCTGTTGATAGAGTGCCATCCCCAGCAACATTAAGCCTGCCGTAAACCACATTAAGGTAAAAGGGATCACGAGCGCCATATAGCCAACTTGAATTAAATGCAGCAGCAGTTGGTTGGGGTAACTCGATGTCCAAGCGCTGTATTGCTCGGCAAAAAGCACTGATTCGCGGGTAAACAGTTCGTCACTGCCGCTAAGCGCTATTAAGCTGATCATCACTAAGGCAATGAAAATAAAAATATTGGCCTTACGTTTTAACTCGTCGATGCTGGCATCACGGTAACAAAGTACTAAAAAACCGCTGATCCCATAGGTCAGTAAAATATCACCGGGCCAGATAATAATGCCGTGGAGCAGGCCAAAGACAATTAACCATTTCAAGCGTGAGCTTAGCAGCGAATAAGCGGCCAAGCCCTTGTTGCTAAATCGCTGAAATTGAATATAAAGCCCAACACCAAAAAGGATAGAAAATAGGCTGATAAAGCGCCCTTCAATAAAGAAATTGCTAATGCTTTGGAGGATTTGGTCTGAAAGTAAGGGGATTTGATGGGGCGCATAGCCATAAAAGCTTATCCCCATAAAATAGATATTCATAAAAAATATCCCCAAGACGGCTAAGCCCCGAATCGCATCGAGGTTGGCATTGCGAGTACTTGGGATCGAGTGATCGTGAGTGTGATTCGCCTTTGAGGGATTTGCCCAAGGATCTTTGGCAGCTTGAGTGATAGGTTTGATAGTAGGCATCCTTTCTCTACACGAAATGGGGTAAACCGAGTCAGAGCTCTGCTCCGTTCAATTTTATGGTACGAGGCCTTCGCCGAACTGGTGCTTAAGGTATATCACTGCTGAGCCATTCGATAAGAGCTACAAACAGCGTTGCTATTCACCAATATCTTCGTTCCATAGCTGTGGCTTGGCGGCGATAAAATCGCGCATCAGTTGTTTACACTCGGGATTGTCCACCACTGTCACGTCGACTCCGCGGGACTGAACATAGGCTTCCGGCCCTTGAAAAGTGACATTTTCACCGACCACTACCTTAGGGATGCCGTAGAGTAAAATTGCGCCACTGCACATATCGCAGGGGGAGAGGGTTGAATAGAGCGTGGCCTTTTGATAATCGGCGGCGGTCAATCTGCCAGCGTTTTCGAGGCAATCCATCTCAGCGTGTAACACGGCGCTGCCTTGCTGTACGCGTTTATTATGCCCGCGGGCGACAATTTTACCGTCAATCACTAATACTGAGCCAATGGGGATACCGCCTTCGGCTAATCCTTGTTTGGCTTCATCAATGGCGGCCTGTAAAAATTCATCCATGTTGTCCCCCTGTTAGATTGTTTTGCTTAGCATAGCAGTCCGTAAGGTTTGGGCAAGACAACTTAACTTGTTATCTTGCTTGACGATTAACCTTGGCTCGGTGGCGTTAACTTATTTTTGCGGCTTTTCTGAAATCCATAATTTGATATGTCCCTTTACGACCACGACTCCTTGAGTGTCGTAGGCGGTTACGGGCACTAGCATATCGCCGAGGGCCCATTGCTCTGGCGTGACTTCAGCCACACACAAAATATCGCTGCCCGCTTTGGCGGTGTAATCCACACTCATGCCCTTAGGGATCCAGCGTAAATGGGCGGGTATCGAGGCTTCGGCCATCACGCCCATTGCCATTTCTAGGCCATTACAAATCGCAATCACGTGCACCGTTTTTATATGGTTATGAACAGCATGACGTTTTTTTATTAAACATGAACAGTAGTTAAGGCGTAATTCAGTGATCAGTGGTTTGATGGTGCCAAAATAAGGCGCCATACGTGACACCATCATTGAGAAGATTTTTTGGCCAAAGGGTAAACCTTGGGTCTTGTGGTAAAGCGCAAGCACCTTGTTCGGTTTGGTACGGGTTTCTTCGTGAGTACTCATGTTTATCCTTCATCGGAGTGCAAACTAAGGGGGATAATCTTTGGCCAATGATGATGTTAGGTCTTAGTGGCGCGGTTATCTTTTTCTGGTCGGATGAGTGTAACATTGAGGTAACAATAATTGCCAGTCGGCTGAATTAAGTAAACTTCATTTCGCTGTTTTTAGGCTAACACCGTATAATCACGACAAATTTGTCATCAATGACACCACATATTGATTTAGCAACAAGGACTTACATTGAAATATTTGCTGACCTATTTTAAGGGCATGGCCATGGGCGCCGCCGATGTGGTGCCAGGGGTTTCGGGCGGCACCATCGCCTTCATTACTGGCATTCTTGATACCTTGCTTGAAAGCGTTAAGCGCATCAATCCATCCCTTTGGGGCGTGATTAAGTCGCAGGGGCTAAAAGGCGCTTTTATACATATCAATGGTGGATTTTTAGTGAGTCTATTGGCGGGGATCCTGACCAGTATTTTTAGCTTCGCTAAGCTGATTTCGTGGTTGCTGGTGGCGCATCCCATTCCGATTTGGTCATTCTTCTTTGGCTTAATCATTATTTCTGTGGTGCATATGCTCAAGCAGGTGAGTGGCTTTACGCTGGCACGCTTAGGTTTATTCGTGCTCGGCGTGTTGGCTGCTTGGGCAATTACTGTGCTTAATCCTGTGTCGGTGGAAGCCAGTTACTTAAATATCTTCTTTGGCGGTGCGATTGCGATTTGTGCCATGGTGTTACCCGGGATTTCGGGCAGTTTTATCTTATTATTGCTTGGCTTATATCCTGTAGTACTCGCAGCGGCGAAAAATATTCAACTGGATATTCTAGCGTGTTTTGCTGTTGGGGCCGTAATGGGGTTACTGACATTTAGCCATTTATTGTCGGCGCTGCTACGTAAATACCATGATGCCACTATCGTGTTTTTAACCGGATTGATGCTTGGTACCTTAGGCAAAATTTGGCCTTGGAAACAAACCTTAACCTGGCAGACCAACTCCCATGGCGAGCAAGTGCCTTTGCTGGAACAAAATATTTCGCCACTTAATTTTGAGCAAGTGACTGGCCAGCCCTCACAACTCTTGTTTGCTATTGTGTGCATGTTAGCGGCGATTGCCTTAGTGTGGGGCTTAGAAAAGGTTGGTAAACGGGATTAGCTAATTCTGTGGATGATGTTGAATAAAAGCAGCGAATATCGCTGCTTTTCTGTTTTAAGGGCGATTGAATATCTCGACTTTAGGGCAATGTCATTTTGCTCGTTCTTTAGTTACAATCGCCCAATTATAATGAGTGCTCAGCCATCGATGTTGTGCATCCGTTTAAACTCAGTGAGAGTTTGTCGTTACGATAAGGATATAGTTGTGGAAAAAAAACAGGTTCCCTGGGTTGGTGTGGCGCTAGCAATTTTTGCCTTAGGTCATGTAGTTAACTTGCTCATTGATAAACAAGATTCTGAGATATCACCTGAATTAAAGCAGCAAATTTCTGACACGATCTTAGCTCATCGGCCATCAACCGCCGTGAATAATGTTGTCACTTCCACCCCGAACAACCTTGAGTTGGTTGACGATTCGCCCAAAATCCCGATGCCCGCTCAGTTAGCCCAAGTGAGTCAAATCTACAGTAATCTCAGTGCATTTGCGGCGCTCAAGCAAGATGGCACTGTGGTGGCATGGGGCGAGCCTGACTGTGGCGGCGATATCAATAATGCCGCCGAGCCTCTGGTCAATGTAAAACACCTATATGCGGCAGAGGATAGTTGTGGTTTTGCGGCCTTAACCCATGACGGAAAGCTTATTCCTTGGGGAATGGCGATGAAGCAAGTGCTGACAGGTGTTCGTTCTTTTGTGTTGGGAGAGGTGCTGTATGCGGCCATCAAACAAGATGGCAGTGTAGTGAGTTGGTCTAACTTGGATTCAACGCCTGCCGAACTGATCTCGGGGCAATATGCCGCGCCTGCTATGACCAATATTGACACAGTCTTGATTAACAAAGGTGCCTTTGCTGCCTTAAAGCAAGATGGAACTGTAGTCACTTGGGGGGGCGCCGATTATGGCGGCGATAGTCGTCACGTAGCCTCTGAACTTACCCATGTCGATTTGCTCTATGCTAATGATAATGCCTTTACCGCGAGGACAGCGACAGGGAAATTAGTGTCTTGGGGCGGGCTCAGCGATGAGCAAAAAGGCCGTGAACAATTAGCTAAACTTAGCCAATTAGTGCCTGCCGTGAAAGTTGTTAACACCGATCATGGGTTCGCGGCACTGCTGGCTGATGGCAGCGTATATTCGTGGGGTGAGGGCGAATTGACTGAGTATCATGCCGCGTTTCCAGCGCGTTTATCTACCACAAGTCGCGCTAATAAAGTGATTGATATTTATGCAAATCGTGGTGCGTTTGCCGCTCTAACCATCAGTCGTCAACTGTACGTATGGGGCAGTAAATTCAATGGTGCCGATACGTCAGTCATACAGGAAAAGTTGCAAAACATTGATAAGGTTTATCCCTTTGATGAGGGATTTGTCGCGCTACGTCGGGATAATACGGCCGTTGCTTGGGAAGGTTGGGACTTGGGACAGCATCAACCACGTTATCAAGAAATCCCGCAGGTGGACAAGGTGGTGACCTATGAGCGGGAGTTTGCCTTTTTAAAACAGGATGGCACTGTGGTTGATGGTCACTCTGGACCTAAAACTCAAATCACTCAAGCATCGGATATTTTCCCGACAGGCTTTGGGTTTACGGTTAAACGCCTAGATGGTTCCATTGCTGTATGGATGGGCGAAGAGCCTGCGATGACGTTAGATAAGCAAGCCGTTGATTTGAGTCAAATGCGCGAGATTCGAAGCAATTTGTTTAATGCCATTGCGTTAATGGCCGATGGCACTGTACAGGCATGGAATATGATGGGCTTGAGCGGACAAGCCTCGCAATAACGAGCGCAAAATACTAAAACGCAAGGGCTAAGGTTATTAGATCTTAGCCCTTTATTTTAGGCTGAGGCTTTGTCGTTTTCAGCTTGATTGGCTTTGATTTCACGCAAATAGCGGTAAATGGAATGCACTGAAATCCCCAATCGAGTCGCCGCGACTTGGGCGCTATCCTTGAGTTCAAAAATCCCTAATTCATGGAGTTGATTGACGATTTCTCGACTTTTTTGTGAAGGTGAAATCGCAGCGTTAGCACGAACTTCGTGATTCACACTGTCAATCGCACTATGTAGCGCCTCATCAATATTGCGTGCGAATACTTCGGGTGAATGGGTCTGCTCATTGCTAAACAGTTGTTCTGGCATCATAGTGCGCAGGACTGATTGCAATGGGGCATCCATATCCGTGTTGATACAGAGCAATCCAATCGGTTGATCTTTGCTATTGCGGATAATGGTGGTGGTTGATCGGAGTGTTTTACCGTTGGCACATTTTGTCAGGTAAGCGTTAGAAATATCTTGTCCCGATTTTAGTTTTTGTATCGCAAGATTGGTAATCGGCGCGCCAACTTCTCGCCCGGTTATATGACCATTGGCAATTTTGACCACCGAAGGATGCTTAGCATCTAAGCTGTGCAGCACTACCTCTGTATGCTGGCCATACATGGCGGCAATCCCATCGACGATATTTTCGATCGACTTGAGTATATCCAGATCGCTTTGGGTTAAGTCATGTAATTTCATCATGTTAGCCTTTATTCAGAAGCCTATCAGGAATAACCGTCTTACTCTGACATGATGTTAATAATGGTGACATCCGTTGATGACATACCATTAAGGACCATTCTGCCAATGTTTTTGATGGTCTTCTCAACATCTTTGGCAATGATGCCTTGCCCAGAAACGTTTTGGCTGTTGAGCGCCATTAAGAAGGAGCGCACCGCCGCACTCGATGAGGTACTGACCTTCATAGCGCAGGAGGCTTTCGCACCATCACAGACCATACCCGAGCTGTCGCTGATAACATTTTGAATCGCAAAGCAGGATTGCTCGAAACTGCCGCCTGCTAAATACACCATCGCCATAGAGGCGGCGGCGCTGGTGACCGTATTGCCACAAAATGCCGATAATGGCGGGTAGTGTGACTTAATATAAATCGCCCCTAAGTGGCTCATAATTAAGGCGCGCGCCAGTTTTTCTTCACTGACTTTATAACACTGAGCCGTGATCACTACCGGAATCGTGGCCGCAATCCCTTGGTTACCACTGCCTAAATTGCTCATGGCGGGCAGGTTAGCGCCGCCCATACGCGCATCGGAAGCGGCCGCAGTTAGCATCACAATTTTATTGAGTAGGTCTTCGCCAATAATCCCCGCGGCAATACCGTTTTTCATGGTGCGGCCGACTTCTAATCCATAGGGTTTGGACATACCTTCATCGGATAATTTGCTATTTAACTCAGAGGCTTTAAGGATAAATTGGATTTCTTCGAAGGGCACTTCTTGGGCAAAACGGTAAATCGATTCAATATTGATATCAACGCCGTCGCAGATTGAGCCTGTAGCCTTGGCTTGGGCGTTATCGGCGGTAAATACTAACTCACCATTTAGGCGCTTTTCGGCTATTAAAGTATGGCCGCCGCAGATTTTTACCATGGCCTCTTGTTCACCCGCGGTTAATGTCACACAGCAATAGATAAATTCATCGGTCGCGGTACGCTCAACCTTCACTTTACCCGCATCAATAAGGGTTTGTGCTTGCGCCACTTGCTCTGGGGTGACGCTGGCTAGTACTTCCAATCCTGCGTCGGCATTGCCCGCAAGTGCGCCAGTGGCGGCAGCGATCGCAAGACCAATTTTGCCTGTGCCTGGCACATAGACGCCCATTGAGTTTTTATACAGATTATCAGAGACCTGCACTGCAATTGCATCTGGATCACCAGTCAATAATGTGCGTGCGACCGCTGCCGCGTATGCCGCAGCAATCGGCTCAGTACAGCCTAAAGCAGGTTTAACGACTTGATTGATGATTTGAATATACTGCTGCCATTGGGGTTTCATCGGGCTACAACCTTACAGATGCTTAATCGTTAACGTGGGCGATGGCTTCGATTTCCACTTTGACACCCAGTGGGAGATCCTTCACCGCAAAACAGCTGCGCGCTGGGCAGTCGGTTTTAAAATAGGTTTTATAAACGTCGTTAAAAGCGGCAAAATCACTGATTTCGCTTAAGTAACAAGTGGTTTTAAGTACGGTTTCAATGCTGCCGCCGCCAGCTTCGAGCACGTATTTTAGATTCTCAAGGCATTGCACCGATTGCTCGCTGATGCCGCCATCAACCACGCCACCTTTGTCTTTGCATACTGGCAGTTGTCCTGAGGTAAAAATAAGGTTGTTATAGCGAGTGCCGTGGGAATAAGGGCCAATGGCCAGAGGCGCGAGTTCTGCGTGAATAATGCTTTTCATGATTGAATCACCAAAGTCTAAATTTGCAACATTATTTGCATTTTTTGGCGATAGAGCAATCGTTATTGCAAATATTTTTGTATCCTTAGAAAGTTTTTGTGTTTTTTATTTAGCTATATCAGATTGTTATGTTTTGTGATGGCTGCTATTGGAAACACTCAACTTGGCTTTGACTCAAATGAATTTGCATTAGATAGCGGTTTTATGACTCGGTAATACCCTTGTTAGCTTTAACTCTGGTTAATAGGATTAATAGTATTAAGAGGATTAAGCCCAAATGAATCCGAGCGAAGATTTTGGCTAGATTCTAAAGCTGTTGCCAAATTTAGTTGACCACTACAAGGTGAGTTTACGCGTCAATCGTGAGCTTATTGCAAGTCCATTGAACGTAGTTATCATTGCAATAAGCTGTTTGATATACATTTATTTATCCGAGCTTGGTGTCTTCTGGCAAACGCTTACTCTTACATTTTGTCATAAGAGCTGCTCGACATTGAAGTAGAATAACTAGGCGTTATTCCTTGTTTCACGAGCACGATCTTGCCATAACGAACAACATTTAATCTCGAAACATTCCATACGCCCGAGAAATGAGCACACCCTCAAAATTTGTTTGAAGGTGTGTGAATCAAGCTAAAGCTTAAACTGCGAAGTCGCATTCTTCAGTTCATCGGCAAAATCGACTAAGCCTTCCGACACATTTCGCACCTGTGACAAAATCTGTAAGGTTTCGTCAAAGGAAGCATTCATACTAACCACATTATTCACAACGAGAGAGGCGACAGAAGCTTGTTCTTCGGTTGCAGAAGCAATATTCGTGTTCATTCCATTAATACTGACGATTTGCTCTTGGATTGATTTTAAGGCGAGGCCAGTATTTTTCGCGTTGGTTTCATTTTCTGAGGATTTGGTTAAGGCGGCATTCATGGTATTGACGGAAGAAACTGCGGCGGTTTTAAGATTTTGTAATACTTGACGGATTTCAGTGGTTGCATCGGCGGTTTTAGAGGCCAGGGCGCGCACCTCATCGGCGACGACCGCGAAACCTCGGCCTTGTTCACCCGCTCGTGCGGCCTCAATCGCGGCGTTTAGCGCTAACAGATTAGTTTGTTCTGCAATCGAGGTAATCACATTTAAAATTGAGGTGACATTTTCAGTATCTCTAGCTAACTCATTGATAGAATTTGAAGCAACTTGGATTCCTTTGTTGAGATCTTGGGAGATATCTATGGTTCGTTGCACCACATTCATGCCTTGCATGGCTTCTTTTTCAGCAACTTGGGCGGCACTGGCGGCTTGTCGAGCATTTTGCGATATTTCAATGACGGAATGACGCATATCCTCCATTGAAACTTGCACTGTACTCGCATCTTGGCTCTGTTGCTGAGTCGCTTTAGTCGCATCTTCCATCCGCTGTTTTAACGAATGTGAACTCTCTAACAGCGGGTCTGTTACGTTCACTACTTGGAGGATGGAATCGGCAAGTAATCTTAGAAATCGATTGAAGTTGCTGGAAACTTGGCCTAACTCATCAGTGCCAGAAACAGTGAGTTGATGATTTAAATCCCCTTTGCCATCAGCGAGTTCTTCAAGCGAGCGGGCAACGCTATGGGCGGCGGAGCTAATCGAGCGAGCAATTGCAATGGTTACAATAAACATCACGATAAGTAATGCAATACCAGAGGACACCGTTAGCCACAAGCTTTGCTCTGATCTGTCTGCGGCTTCTTTGATCGCTTGTTTAAACTCAATGATTTTACTCTGTTTGTAGGCTTGTACCTCATTGAGAACCGCTTCAAAGGCTTGAGACTTTTCTTGGCTGATTTGGCCAATATTTGCCATATCGATAGTCCCAGCCAGCATGCCTTTAGCTAGCTTTAGCGTCATGTCATTGTAGCGGGTGAGTTTATTAGATAAGCCGTTTAACTGATTTGCCTGCGAGGGATCAACGCTATCAAGCTGTTGTAGATTCTTACGAACTGACTCGTACATATTTTCCGCGTTGGTCAATAAATCTTCATCTGCAAAGGAAACCGATTGGGTATAAAGTTCATCGAGTCGTTGCACAAAAAATACGTTTTGATTGGCTAACTCTACTCTTTGATAAACTTGTTGCTCCATATAATTAAGCGTTGCGCGATTTTTATTAATTGAAATAACACTAATGCTTAAATTTAATGTGAATATAACGACAGCTAAAATAAAAATTGCGCCAACTTTTTTAAAAATAGAAACGTTGTTAAAAAAATTCATTATCAGCCCCCAAAAGGTGCCGGAGTATACTCCGGCACACCAACTTAAAATTCGGCAACCACTTTGACCGAATCATTGGCCTCACTACTATCAATATAGCCAATAATATTGGGGTTTGAAGAAACAAGTTTAATCATTTCTGCCCCACTAGTGACTTCTTTGGGCGGTGTTCCTTTACCGGTAAATACTTTTTGTGACCAATAGGATTTGAGTTGACTCGATGATTTACCTAAGACTTTTGAGTCAAAGGTTTCCCTTAATGGTACGGCACTGTCCAAATTCACTGGAACAGCTGAAGCACCGTTAGGAAAGGTTTTTGTTTTTCCTAGATAAATGTTTTCTATTGCTTTTTGATCAATAGTATCGCCATTGCTCGGATGAACAATTACCACCACGCCAGCCCAAATGGGCATTGATACTAAGCTAAGTAGGATTGAGCAAAGTAATTTTTTCATGTCTCTCTCCTAAAATACCAAGTCAACGCCGAGGCTGATGGATTGCGAGTCTCCGGCGACCTTCATGCCTGGGCCGCCTTCATCTTTTACATCATCGTATTGAATTTTAAAGGCTGCTGAGGGATGGAAATCCCAGCGAATTCCCGCAGATGTAGTGTGATGAACTTCCCCACCTTCACCATCATCAAAGTCAGAATACGAGACGAAAGGCATAACTGAATTAATGCGGTATCCCAATGTGACCAGATAAGTATCTAGATTACTACCATCGAGATCTAAGCGATTCAGCTCAGATAAAAATAAGAAATTGTTATAGTCAATATTTACAGATAGGCCGTAAAATTTGCCTGTTCTTTGTTTATTGCCGTTCCATTCTTGTTGTACGCCGCCAATATAACGTTCATTGGTATATTGCATATGGGTTAAACGAATATCTAACCAATCACGGTTAAATTGTACTACGATGCCGCCAATATCTTTCCAAACTTCACGGGTGTTCTCTAGGAAAAAGAAATCAGAAAGTAATTTATTGGGGTCACTATCTTCACTGCCGTAATAGACCTGTCCTGACATAGTCCATTCACCCATTAAATAGTTATATAACGCGCTAACACCCGTGTAGTTAAAGACTTGCCATGTGTAGTTATCTGCTGGTGGACGGATCCAAGGATAGGCATATCCCACGTCGAAAAAGTCACTGTAATAATAGAGTGGCAGTCTTTTTTTGCCGCCTTGTACCGTCCAGTGTTCATTTAATTCGTAGGATAAATAGGCCCACTCAAAATCGGCTGAAAAGTCATCGGCACCTCGGGAAACCACCTGAGCGGTCGCGGATAATCCTTCTAGTAAATCGGCTGAAAATTGAATACCAAAAAGTGTGTCGGGTTTAAAGCTGATATCTTCATCGTACGCGCCCACGAGTGGATAATCAGCTAGGAAGGTTGGACCAAGGTCAAACTCTGCAACGCCAGTGCCATCTATTACTCTACCCGCAACCACTGAGGCAAAACCTGAAATATTCACTTCGGCTTGGGCACTGGTGGCAAGTAAGAGAGAACAGAGACTGAATAACAGTTTATGTTTCATAGATAAACCTACTTTTGTAAGGTATGTGCATTTTTAAGCCTAGAATGAATGTGGTTTTTTACCATTATTTTTGGAACAATTTTGCAACAATCACGTCTAAGTTTCATTTTCCGGCAGAGCTTCAGGGCTTTTTTACTTTGATTTTGATTTATTTGGTGTTTAGTCATTTTGACCATGCATCAGTTAAGAGGCTGTCGAGCCAAACATGGATAAGTAATGTGTGACAACGTTTTTAAGAGTACTGAATTGACCGACCACTAAACGCAATACCTTTGCGACAAAATGTCCCACTTATCTTAACTGTTCTTGCATTTATGTGCTCTTTAAGGGTTTTTTTGGTACATCGATCCCATTCCCATCCACGACACTATTGAGGTGCAGATGGGACTTTCTATAATCGCTATCAAGTACTTTAGTGGTCTCTTTTTTTCTAATACTTATCCATATAAGGAATGTCTAATGCAAAGGCGTGATTTTTTGAAAGGTGCAGCAATTCTCTCGGCAGCGGGAACCGTGATGCCAGTGTTGGCGGCGTCGACCCAAGGTTTAATGGTCGATAAAGCCTGCGGCCGTCGCCGTTTTACCTTAACCAATACCTATCAATTAGTCGCGCCAGAAGGCTCATCCGGTGTGGTGAAGTTATGGGTGCCGCTACCCGAAAACACGGCCTTTCAACAGGTTGAAAAACTTAACTTTAGCGGCACTTATCAAGATGCTTATATCAGTGCTAATAACCATTATGGCGCCAAAACCCTGTTTGCGACTTGGCCCGATGCTAAAGGTAAAATGACCTTAACATTAGAATTAGTGATAGAAACCCAAGATTGGGAACCCCTTAAAAGCGGCGAGTTAAGCCATTATCGCGCGCCAGTAAAACCTGAGTATCCTGCTGAAGTCGCTATCTACCTTAAGCCAACCAAGCATATGCCAGTGGACGGTATCGTGAAGCAGACCGCCGATAAGATTGTGGGTAAAGAGACCGAACCACTCAAACAAGCACAACTCATTTATAACTGGGTGAGTGCCAATATGTACCGTGATAACAGTGTGATAGGTTGCGGTAATGGTGATGTGGCCGCGATTCTTGAAAGTGGCAAACTCGGTGGAAAATGTACTGATATCAACTCAGTGTTTGTGGCGCTGATGCGTGCAGTGGGTGTGCCCGCCCGTGAGATGTTTGGAATTCGTTTAGGCCAAGCGATCAAGATGGGGAAATACTCTAAAAAAGCCTTTGGCAGTGCTGATGACAAAGGGGTTGCCGATGTCACTGGTGGCCAACATTGCCGTGCCATGTTCTACCTTGCTGGTTATGGCTGGTTACCCGCCGATCCTGCGGATGTGACTAAAATGCGCCTCACCGAGAATAAAGAACATAACGACCCTGCAGTGCAAGCGGTGAATGACTACCTATTTGGTAACTGGGAAATGAATTGGGTAGGCTTTAACTATGGCCGTGACTTTGACTTATTCCCCGCCGCAGAGCAGACTCCACTCAACAATTTTGGTTACCCTTACGCTGAAGTGGATGGCGACCCTGTCAATTACTATGAGCCAAAAGTATTTGCCTATGACTACCAGTCAAGCGAACAGCGTTAAGCAGCTGTTAGCCACCATGACCGCCGCAGTGATTGCGGCGATCGCCTCCAGCCTTTGTTGTATTGCGCCTTTAATCTATTTAGTGTTTGGCGTCTCTGCGGCGGGGCTGTCGGGGCTATCGAGTTTAGGTTGGTTACAAGTGCCCATGTTGATCCTGTCAACCGGGCTTATCTTGTTTGGTTTTTGGCGTTTGTACTTTGCTAAAAAGCCGCTTTGTACCGGCAAGTTTAGCCGAGGACAAATGTTGCTCATCTACTGGCTTAGCGTGCCGATTGTGCTGGCCTTTCAGCTGTATCCCTTTGTTTTACCTTGGTTGCTTGAGGTGTTTGAATGAAGCCACTATCACGTATCACAGGATTTACCACACTATCGACCCTATTAGCCATCACATCATTAGGATTTACGCCCTCCACTTGGGCAGACAATCTGTTGGTCACACTCGATGTTAAAGGCATGACTTGCCCATTGTGCGTCACCGTCGTCAATCAAGCTCTGCGCAAAACCGATGGCGTGATTAAGGCCAAAGCCAATCTGAAAACTGAGCAAGCGGTAGTGACTGTCGCTGAGGATTATAACCTCGACAATCTGCTAAAAGCTGTTGATGCCACTGGATACAAAGGCAGCATCAACAAGGTTGAAAAGCAGAGTTGAGAAACTTTTAGCCGTTCGAGTGAGTCGTTAGAGCAGGCTAATCTTGGCTTTCTAGAACGGCTTTTAAGCGCGCAAAGGTTTTCATTGAGTCAGTGGCTAACATCGTTTGATAGGCTGGATTTTGGGCGTGTAACTCATATTGATTCGGTGCTGTTTTTCTAACAACGCGGAGCAAATACTGGTTATCACCCGTATCTTGCTTTATCTGGTGGTGTTGTGGTTTTTTTAAAACGATTCAGATTGCTCTTGCTACAGTTAATATTAAGTCCATTTTGCGTATTTCCTAATAAGTTCAGTCCTTTAAATAGCTTGATATTAAGACACATAGCTTGGGTTGACGAGTTTTATTAGGGGTTTCTGATATTAACTATCGCGCTGGCGGGGGATGGAAGGGGTTAACAGGTGAGTGTTAACCCCTTTTTTGAAGCGTTTTACTTCAGTTTTTTAAATCATTTTTGACTAATTTTTAAATCATTTTTTGAAGAAGGCTTCGTTGGTGCCGTATGGGCCTAAATCTAAGTCGCGTTTGCGGATGGCATCTACACGGTCGAAGGCTTCTTCGGCCACGCGTAGGTTTTTCACATCTTTACGCCAGTAGTATTTAAATCCATCAAAGTGGGCGTTGTTTGGATACCAGTAAAACACACCTAAACCTTCTTTATTGAGGATTGGGGTGTTGTGAATATGGGCACCAGGAATATAGAAGTACTGACCTTTTGCTAAGGTTTCAAATTTATTGTTCGCCAGTGTTTTACTGGTGCCGTTGACCACGTAGTAACACTCTGGTTGACCGTGGAAATGTGGTTCATGGTCTGATTTCAAACCATTGGTGATACCGATAACCATTGGGCTGTCTGAGAGTTCTTTCCAGATATAACCCACAGGTGAGTTTTTAGGATCACAGTTTTTGGCTTCGAGCACGTTACCGTGGTCATCCAAGGTTTTACAAAAACGTTGGTCTGCGGCAATGCTGTCATTGGGTTTGATGGTGTTAAAGTCGATTTTGCCTGCTTCCCAATCGGCAATGTAGGCCTCGATTTCTGGGTTACTGCACTGCTCAGGCATGGTGTTTTGCGGCACATAGGGTGTGCTGTCGTACGGCACTGGTGTCATTTGTTGATAGGGCAGTTGCGCATGGTTACATTGTGGGCCTTGAGCCATAACCGCTGTAGACGTTAGTGCGGCTAATCCAAAAAGCATTTTTAATTTCATCATTCCAATCCTATTTTTGCATCGCTTAGTGGCGATATTGTGTTGGTTATGTTGTTACGTGACTAACAATAAAGTGATTGGTTGATGGTAAAGGTGAATTGGATCACGGCATATTTTGAGTGGCAAACTTATTCGTGACTCTACTCGCGAATAATCTTACCGTCCGAGCCGCTTTACAGCTGCAATTGCATGCTGAGCTGGGCATAGTTGGCCATTCCCTGCTGCGCATTGGGATGGGCTGAGCTGTTGTTATCTTCAATTTGATAGCGGCCCACTTCAATACCTAGGGTGAGTGCTTGGGTTAAATTGGTAAACAAATTCACACCAATGTGGCTGCGATCCGTTTGTTCTCTCTCTGTGCGAGTATGACCAAAAAAGAGTGTCGAGCGGGTGTAGTCAGTCCAAAAGTGCCTGTAGGCAAACATGGCTGATGTCGAGGTTTCTAATTCTCCTTCAATAATATCGCGCGCGGCATCGGTGCCGACATAACGACCTAGGTGGCCGTAGTGCAATTGTAGGCGCAGATCATCTTGGCCAAAGGTAAAGAGTTTGGCAGCAAGGGAGAGCCCGCCAGCCCATTGCGAAGTGCCCGCTGGATCTAAATAACGCACTAAGCCTGAGAGAGACACATTGCCCCACTCGCCGGATTGGTTGTAGCGGGCAATCATATCTGGGATGTAGTCATGGCTGGTATCAATCCAGTTTGGTTTGGCTGCTGTAACGCTGGTTAGTCCATCCGTTTGGGCTTGGGTGCCGTAGGTGTAGGGATTTTCGAGGGCGAATTGCCATTGTTCGGTGCTATAGCGGATAAGTGCTTGTCTTACCATGGCTTGTCCAACTAATGGCCCACCTAAATCGGCTGTTTCGGCAAAGGTACTGGTATTGACTAAGGTTGACCAGGTTTGCCCGGCGGTGATGCCTTGATAACTGATATAGGCATGCCTAAGCCGTGGACTGTAGGAGTTGGAGATAATCGGATTTCCTTGGCTGGAGCCAACAAAATCGATTTCGGCAAAGGCTTTGGCCTCATCGGTGTTGAGTGTCAAATTAAAGCGGCTTTCTTGGGCGCCAAATTGGGTGCGTTTGCAGTGCTCAACAACTTTGCCTCCACCTGTCCAACTGTCTTGAAAGGCTAGATTGCCCTCAACAAAGCGAGTGTTGGCCTTAATAAAGCCGCCTAATTGCACATCGGCGGCATATAGTGAGGATGAACAGATAAAATAAACAGCAAGTGTAGGTAAATATTGTAGTTTCATCGTTCACTCTATAAGAAAAAAGCATAAAAAAAGCCCTAACGAATAGGGCAAAAAAAGGTATAGCAGTCTAAAACGGCAGGGAGGAGGGACGTCCTAAACTGCGCAAATATTAGAAGTAGTAACCAAAGTTGATGTTGATACGTTTATCCCAATCGTTACCGACTTCAGGTAGGCCAACGTGGTCGTTATTGGCGGTCGAGAAGGTCATGTTTTTACCCATGACAAAGTCAATCATGGTGTAAGTTGGGCCAGCTGAAATCGCCATACCGGTGACGTTTTGCATACTGTTGTCGTAGCTATCGTCATCAACATCAGGCGTCATTAAACCAAAGTCGTTATAAAACTTAATGCTGCCCCAATCCGTGTTAACGGTTTTGGCAATGTTGATGTTATAGGCTTGGCCTTTTGAGGCGATTTCGTACTGCCAGCTCACTACCGATACGCCAATTTTGTTGTCGTCGATGGCATCTGCAGCGTTGTATTCATACTGCATCGCCTGCATTTGTAGGTTCCAGCCGTTGTAGCTGCTGTCTACATGCAGTGCGACAGCATAGCGGTCGCCATTATTACCGGTTTTGCTGTTGTAGATTTGGCCGACCTGTACTGAGCCACCAAAAGTGGTTGCGCCACCTTCGTATTCGGCGGTGTAGGTTTGGCGCACGTTGAGTTGGTTGGTTTCTTCGTTGTTGTATTCAGTGCCATTGATGGTGCCGGTATACAAGTCAGTTGAATAACGCTTGTTTTCGGTTGGGCCGTATTCGGCATTTTTATAAAACGCTAAATCCGTGTGCCAGCCGTTTTTCTCATAGGTCGCTTTTAAGCCGATGTCATGGTCATCTTCAAAGCCTAAATAGTATGGCAGACCAAACCACCAACTGTTAGAGATAAACTCGCGGTTACCAAAGGGCACTTTGTTGATACCAAATTGCAGTTGCCAGTCTGGATCAATGTTATAGTAGCCATAACCATACTTGATGTAGTTAGTGCCTGAGGTAAAACGGTATTCCGCCGCTAAACCGAAATCGCCTTTTTTACCATCAAATTTGATGGCGGCCATGTCGAAGTTAAAGTCGCCGCCTTTATCCTTCGATTTTTCATCATAATCGCGATAGCCATAGTTAACGCGCACGGCGCCGCCAACATTAATGCCATCTTCTTGCTCTGCGGCAAAGGCGTTAGTTTGAGATAGTGCGATAGCGGTTGCCACCATGGACAACATAAACCGAGTGGATTTTTTCATCATCATTACCTTTCTTAAGTTTTTGTATTATAAAAATTAAATTACATTTCTTTGAACCAAGTTCGGTGGCATTCAGCGCACACTGGAGCCTTTTTCTCATGCTCGCCGTGACAGGCTAAGCAGCTGGCGCCTTCGTTGTAGTGCAGTGATTTGTGTGGATGGGCTTCAGGGATGGCAAGCTTGGACTCATCCACCGCAATACTGGTGATTTCGCCATGACATTCAACGCAGGCCGCATCGGTGGCATTTTGTTTACCCGAACCTTGGTGACACCCTTTACAACCATCTTGGTAGATAAATTCGTGGTTGGTTCTGCCTTGGGTGCTGCCTTTCATCTTGACGAGGTCTCCGGCATTGGCTGCGCCAGTGAACAGAGTTGCAACAACGAGTGTGAGTAGTAATGTTTTCATCATGATTTAGGCCTGCATGTCAGATTTGATGGTTTCAGCAACGATAATTCCCATCGTTAAGCACTCTAGACAAGCTGTTGAACTTAAACGGGTTCCACCGTGAGTTCCGCCTGTCGCTTCGCCGACGGCATAGAGCTTTTTGATGGAGGTCAGTGACTGGCTGTGTATGACTCGCGCACCTAAATCGGTTTTTAAGCCGCCCATGCAGTAGTGCACTTTTGGCCAAATACGCGACACAATAAACGGCGCTTTAAGCTCAACTGCCGTATCCATCATGCGGCCAAATAAAGGGTCAATGCGCTGGGGCACTTGCTTGTTGTACTCGGCAACGGTTTGTTTGAGCTGTGCAAGTGGGATATTGAATTGCTTAGCTAATTGCTCAAGGCTATCGACTTTCCAAGCGATTTGGTCACGTACCGCGCGGGTCACTTCCTCTGCACCAACATGATCGTCATGGTTAAAAAACACCACGGGATAGGCGGGTGAGCCATCTGGATGACGGTTTTTCATAATGGCATCGGAGCAGGTTTTTCTATCGGCGCGTTCATTCATAAAACGCTTACCGTCTAACACATTGACTGAAATTCCTTTATGGAAACCAATCGAGAGCAGAGCATTTGACCAGCCAAAGCCGCCTTCATCGGGCGAGCCCCAGTGACCTGTTTGAATAAAGCTCATATGAACCGGAAAAGCACCGTGGGCCATAGCCGTTAGCGTGACTTCGCCAGTTGCGCCGAGTGCATTGGTACAATCTAAGGTTTTATCTAATGCAGGGTCGACCAGTTCACGTAGTACTAAGTTACGTGAGAAACCACCGTGGGCAAGGATAACGGCCTTGTTGGCTTTGATGTAGATCGTTTTACCGGTTTTGAGATCCGGAAAGCGATAATTTTGACGCACTTTCAAGCCAACAATCTGTTGGCCATCCATGATGAAGTCTTCAACATAGTGTTGTAGACGGTATTCAACGCCTTCTTTTTTACCTGCTTCGTACAGCTTTGTGGTGATATCGCCACCGACACCGTGCTGAGTGCGAATAGCACGTGCTTTATTGTGGCCACCCACTTGTTGGTTAAAGCCTTCGCGGAATTTGACGCCAGTGTCGATACACAATTGGTAGGCATCGAGGGCGCGATTGGCAATTTGTCGCAGCATGTCGGTATTTTGCATACCGCGGCCAGAAATGATTTGATCCTTCACTAGCTCTTCGGGTGAGTCATCATTGATCCCTTGAGCTAATTGAATTGGGTTTTTAGGGATAGCTAACCAGCCACCGTTGATCGCAGAGTTACCCCCGATCACCTGCATTTTTTCTAATACCAGTATCGAGCCTAGACCTTGACGCTTAGCATTTAGTGCGGATGACAGACCCGCAAAACCCGAACCCACCACAATCACATCACGAGTTTCATCCCATTTAATGTTTGAGGCGCATTCAGTGGCTGATGCTGCACTTGGTAGTGCCGCTGCGATACCGCCGACCGCTGCGCTTGCACCTAGCTTTAAAAAACTTCTTCTATCATGCATTTTTTGTTAACCCTCTATGTCAGTTACCAGCAAGATAGAGGTTATGAACCGCGCCTAAGGAGAAGTGAGTCACGACTTTTTTTCAGTGACAATTTTATTCGTGAGTTATCTCGTGAATATCTTTTCTTTGAAGTAGATTGCTTTAATAACGAACGAGATGAAGATAATTTAATCTATGAAAGTATGCTGTTGATAAAATGTAAGTTTGAGGTAACTCACAAAGGTTGGTATTTAAGAGGTTTGGATGTGACCTTTATCCCGATTAACTCTTTACTGTCTATAAATATTATTTGTTAGCAACACATAATGTACTTTTTACGTATGTTGGAATAAATGAATGAAATGTCCATCTGATTCACTCTCTATTTTACGTTGTAATCAAATATTGGATGCGGCTGAAAGGCTGATTGAATCACAAGGTATTGTATCATTTAAGTTTTCCCAGCTGGCACATGAGGTTGGATGTTCTACAGGTACTTTATATAAGTTTTTTGAACGTAAAGAAGATGTGTTGGTTTGTTTATTTTTAAGAAGTGCAACATCAAATCACTTACCGATATTTATCCATAAGAATCCAGAGTTAACTGCACAAGAGAAAGTGCTTTTACCGATATTATTTACCTTTGAAACCATTAAGCGCAGTAGTAGCTTTTTTACGCTGCGTTCGGTGTCGGTAAATACCATGGTGTGGAAATTGGCGAGTGATGAAAAAGTTGAACGTTTTAAAAAACGTATTAATGCTTTTTGGGGGTGGTTTACAGACTCATTACATTTAGCGGTTGAGAATGGTGAATTAGTCGCCACTCCATTACAAATAAAAGAATTAGTTCAAGGAATTACCTTTTATCTAACGGGTGCTCTGACACAATTTGAAAGTCAATTGATTGCGCCTGAGTTTTTATCTGATCGCCGTGAAACCTGTTATCGACATTTGGCAAACCTGATGGCGCGATACGATTGGAAAACGCCGTTAACCTTTGCGCTGTTTGATTCGTTAGAGGCCAGAACCATCAAGTTTTTTGACCAACATTATCGTGACCATATGACCTGCGCAGCCTGTAGCGCGCTATCAAATACCGACACCAAGGCATTATCTCCCTGTACTCGTCAGTGTGGTTAGGGCGTCCTGCAATTCGGGTTTTATTCCACTCGCAGTGAGCGAGCTTTGTCTCACTGCGACTAAGAATTAGGCTTATTAAATCATAAGCTTAATTTCAAAATTTATGATTGGCTAGCAACCAAGCAAGTTCGGCGGCGTTACTCACCTGCATTTTTTGCATGACTTTTTGCCTATGCAACTCAATGGTTCGCTGCGCGATATCTAGCTCCGCTGCAATGACTTTGTTCATTTTCCCTGCCAGTATGCCTTCCATCACCTGCGTTTCACGCTGGCTGAGGGTGGCGAGTCGATTGGCAATGTCTGATTGCAAATTTTGTTGTTGCCATTTTTGCTCAGTATGTTGTTGGGCTTGGGTTAAAAGCTGAAATAGCTTCTCACCATCAACCGGTTTTTCAAGAAAGTTGAGTGCGCCCTGTTGGATGCAGTCTACGGCCATGGCAATGGTGCCGTGACCGGTGAGCATGATGACGCTGATTACACTTTGCGCTTGATTTAAATGGCTTAGCAGTGCCACGCCATCCATACCTGGCATTTTGATGTCCAGCAGTAGTACGGCGGGTTGCTTGATATCAACGCTTTTTAAAAACGCATCCGCAGCGTTAAAGCCTTTGCAGTTAAGCCCCATTCCTTCGAGCATCCAGCTTAACGAATCCAGTACATCTTGATCATCATCTACAAGGTAAAGTGGTGTCATTTGAGCTCTCTTAAGCTGATGGCTGGTTGAGTGGCAGGGTGACTTTTACCGTTAACCCCGGCGCGGCATGTTGTGCTTCAATTTTACCTTTGTGTTCCTCAATAATGCGTTTGCAGATAACCATGCCTAGGCCAAGCCCTTGGGGTTTGGAGGTTTCAAAGGGAAAGAATAAGCGTTCGAGGGCGTTATCACTCAGGCCGCAACCCGAGTCAGTGATATGAATATAGACGCTTTCGCTTGTGGTACCTGTGTCGATAATCAATGACTTATGGGGGCTGTTTTCCATGGCATCTAGGGCATTGCGTAATAAATTCACCAGCACTTGCTGGATCAAACTGGCATCGGCAAATACGGGTAAGGTTTGTAAGTTGACTTTAGGGCTGAGTTTGAGCCGCTGAAATTCAGGTTGCATCAAGGTTAAGGTTTCTTCTATCACGGCGCGTAAATCACAGGGCTGGTAATCACTGGTTTGTTGGCAAAATGTGCGCAGACGATGGATAGTGGTTTGGGCTCTATCGACCTGGTTGATGACCTTATTGAGCGCGGTAGCAAGCTCGGCTTGGGTGTTATCTAGCCGATATAAACAGCCTTGGGTGAGATAGCGAATACCGGCCAGGGGTTGTTTTAGCTCGTGGGCAATGCCTGAGGCCATTTCGCCAGTCAGCAGTACCCGTTGGGCGCGGTAAAACTGTTGTTGTTGCTCGAGTAAGATTTTTTGGGTGTGCTGATGATGGGTTATTTCGGCAGATAGGGCTTGGGTGCGTTTGACCACTAAACGTTTAACCCTTAAGTGATGAATATAGCCCAGTAGCAAAGCAAAAATGAAGCTTGCACCCCAAGGTAAGGCATTGTGCAGTAATCGCTGCCAGTTAGTGACAAATGGCCATTGCTCTAATTGTTTTAACAGTTCAAATACCGGGCTATCGTCCACGGGGGCTGACCAATATTGATATCTTCCTTGCACCGCCGCTTGGCTCTCCGGGGGTATTTGCAACAGGCTGGTGACCACTTTGGTAGCAAGTTTATGATCCGTATGGCCTAATTTGGTTAAGGCGTAGCCGGGATACAACTGTGTGGACACTTCGCAGGCAAAATCAGGATGCGGTTGCTTAAGCACCACTTTTAATTTATTCGCCGGAATGAGTCCTCGCTCTAGTGCGTTTTCCAACACACAGCTAGGTAATACCGCAACATCAGCCTCACCCGATAACAGCATTTGCAATAGTTTTTGCTGTGGAAAACCAATAAAGCGCAGCTGGGGAATATCGCGGTAGGCATTGATGCCTTTGGTTGCCATTGTCGCTGCAAAAATTTGAAATCCGCCAAAGGCTTGCGGGTCGCTTGATACTAACTTTTCATCTTTAAGTTGTGCCCATTGGCTCAGGTTGTTGTCAATTCGCGTGACGATGGCAGAGCCGATGCTTTGTTCGGGTGAATGCACGCGGTTATGGACTAGGGTGATTAAGTGACTGGTGCCATAGTTTTTTTTAAATGCGACCGTGGTGAGGGCGTTGCCAATTAAAAAGTCGATACGTTGCTTAGCTAATGCTTCATCTAATTGAGTTGGCGTTAATGGCGTGAGTTGTACTGGACGATGCAGCTGCTGACTCAGCCAATCAGCGGTAGGCTGCCAATTGGCCATGACTTCATCGGGCTCATTAAATGCCATGATACCAATCCGCACCGGATCACTTGCAGGGGGAGCAGCGGCAATGGCGGGCAGATTGAAGCCAATAAAAAAGGCCAGGATAAACATTAATCGAGTGAAGAATTGATACATGGTTTAAACCTGACAGGGCGATTTCATTAAGTGACTTAGGCTCCAAGAAGCATGTGTTGCAAGCGGCCAAGTCATCACATCTGGTGTAATGGAGATAATATGGCCAACAATATTGGCCATATTATGCCTATTAGTGATTACTGATATATTGAGCCGCTTCACACATTAGCCTAAGGGTTGAACTTAGCGCGATATTGTTCAAATTGTGGGGTGGCGATTTTGTTGCCTTGTTCATCCAGAAACCATACCGCTTCAATATCGCCAATACGCTTTATTAAAGCTTGCGCTTCTGGCATCGGTAATAAAAACAAACTGGTTGAAATCACATCAGCAAGAATGGGATTATTCTTCATAATAACCGATACTGAGATACCTTCTTTTTTCGGATAAAGTGTCGTTGGATCAATGATGTGATGATATTCTTGACCATCTACAGTGTAATAGTTTAAATAATTACCACTGGATACAATGGTAATATCTTCACCTTGAATTATTTCATGGTAGATCTCGCCGTTATTTATCTCGTTAAAATCTTTATGTTCTAATTGATATTTACGGATTAATGGGTTTTCGATTGCTGTAATAAATTGGCGACCATCTGGATGTGTACCAAAGTGGCGGATGTTTCCACCAGCATTAATCATAAAGGCAGTAATATTATCTGCTTTTAGTTGGTCATATACTTTTTCAACCATCCAACCTTTAGCAATACCACCTAAATCCAGCTTCATTCCTGGTTTCATTTGAATGGTATTATTGTTTACATCGAGTTTTATCTGTTTTATATCAATGTATTTTGCTGCATTGGCTAATTCAGTGTCGCTGGGAAGTTCGCATGCGCCACCCTGTTGGCAACGTTTACGATAGCTTCGCCAAACTTCTAAAACGGGGGCTAAGGCAATGTTAAATCGCCCTTGTGTAATGCCATGCCATTCGATGCTGGTGGTTAACAGTTCGGTCAGTTTTGCATCGATATGGTGTAATTTTTCAGGATTGTTATTGATGCTCTGAATATTGGTGTAACCAGGGTAAGTGCTAAAGTTTGATGCTAAATAATGATATTCCTGCACCACATTAAGTGCATGGCATAATGCTGAGTAGGCTTTGTTTTTGTCTGCCTCATAAATATCAATGGTAATGGAAGTGCCAAAATATTTTAACGTATTCATACTGCCTTTTCCGTGCTCATAATTAAATGTTGCATTGGTATTGCAGTCGAATGGTGAAAAAGTCGCATTTGCCATTGTTGGCGTAAAAAAGAGATAAATTAATACAGTAAAAGATAATAAATATTTCATACAACCCCCATCTTGATGATGGGGAATTAGTAGCATGAATTGTCGTTGATGACAGTAATCAATCTGCAAAGTGTTAGCTAACTCAACTATTTTGAATTGAGGTTGGCATATTGCGGTTATCCGCAATTGTCGAATTCTTTCCGAGGTCTATGCTGACGGCAAGTTCATTAGTTGAAGAGCGTTATATGATGAAAACTGAATTACATTTCAAAAAAAGTTTGCTTGTCAGTGCGGTTGCATTCGCAACGTTTGCCTTAGCGGGTTGTGCCAATACTACCCCTCAAGGGAAATATATTGATGGCGTCCATCATGTCAGCGGTAAGGGCAAAAAGAGTGAAATTACCCTTGAGGTTAAAGTTGAAAAGGGCAATATCACTCAGGTAAAAACTCTGTCACATAAAGAAACCGAGTCACTGTACCTCAATGCTGAGCGTTTGCTACCCGAGATTGTGAGCCGTAATGGTCATGAGGGGATTGATGCCATCTCAGGCGCAACCTACTCATCCAATGGTATTTTAAAAGCAATCAATGATTTACCTCGTGTAGATGGCAGTAAGCCTGAATATCAAAGCGTGGGTGCACGCAGCCAAACAGGGGATGATGACTTTAAACTGAAATGGTCTATCCAACCGCGTTTAGGCTTAGTGAAAGGTGATTACTACTTTGAAGAAGCCCGTTTCCGTCAAGGGCATATGGGTAGCATGTTGGTGGTAGTGGATTCAAACAACCTTCAGGATGTGATCCTGGCCGAGTTTAATGAGAGTGGTCGTCCGAATTACTATACCCGCCTTTACCAAAATGTGCCTAAGCGTATGTCTGAATACAATTTTTCTATGGGCAAAAAGAAAGGTACCGCATGGGTACAATCCGCATTAACCATGGAAAAGTTAATGATGGAAAAAGACCAACTTACCTTTGAGTTAAATCCTCACTACGATCCTAAGTTAGGCAACCAGCTCAGCGAGCCTAACCGATTAAAATATCAAGGTATTGATATTGTTGCTGGCGCCTCAAACAGCATTCAGCAATCGATGATCCCCTTGACCGCTAAGATCCATAGTCGGATTCAAGCAGGAGCGAGTGATGCGCTTTTTTATCAGCAAGCCGAAAAATTGCTCGATGAAAAAGGTCGCTGGACAGGCGTTACTGCAATGCTGCGGTTAGTGGTTGATAAAAATAGCCACAAAATTACCCATGCCCATTACGATGAAATCTTTGCTGACGAGAAGAAAGATATCCAAGACGCCTCATTGAAAGCATTTTATCGTCAATCCAAATATGACTCGATTAATTATGTTGAACCCGCGCGTATCGGATTTAACGTGATGATTGATGCCTTATCTTCGCATCTGAAAGAGGGTGGTTCGCTGTTCAATATTAATGATTTACCTGCGGCAGGTGATACCGGTAGTTACGCTCAAACCGGCTTTACTAAGCGTTCAGATGCCTGGGACAACTATCTGCGACTCGCTGATGTGTTGTACAAGCAAATGCGTGCCGATGGCGTGATTAATGAACATGCCTTACCTGCTCAGTAATATTGGATACCTAACATGATGAATAAATCATTTGCTATTTCGATGCTTACCTTGGCGCTATGTGCTACACAGGCCGTGGCCGATGAACATAAGTTTTATGGTCGTATCGATTATTCGGTAACCAATTCCGATAGTGGCAGTGCGACGCATAAAAATAAAAGCGGCACCGTATTAGAAAATAACTTTACGCGCATCGGTATTAAAGGCGCTAGCCAATTAACCGACAGCACCTCACTGTTTTACCAAATTGAGGTTGGCGTAAATGGTGAGAGCCAAGATAGTGGCGATAAACCATTCTCAGCACGCCCAACATTTATTGGTGTGAAGCACAGCACTTATGGTGCCTTAGCGGTTGGACGGATTGATCCGGTATTTAAAATGGCTAAGGGGATGTCTGATGCAATGGACAATTACTCCTTAAAACATGACCGTTTATTTGCCGGTGATAAGCGTTGGGGTGACTCCTTTGAATACAAATCCGCCCATTGGAATAAGTTGCAATTAGGTGTGAGCTATTTATTGGAGGACAATCATTACACTAATAATGATAACCGCCGTGATAATGGCAATTACCAGTTAGCGGTTACCTATGGTGATAAGTTCTTTAAAACGGGTGATGTGTACGCTGCAGTTGCCTACAGTGACGGTGTGGAAGATATTGAAGCTTACCGTGGCGTTGTCCAATATAAGTGGGATAAGTGGCAGTTTGCGACAATGCTACAACATTCAAAATTGGTGAATACTGATAAAACCGATTGGCAACAGCGTGAAGGTGATGGTGTTATCGTTAGTGCCAAATATCAATTAGGCCAATTATCATTAAAGGCCCAATATGGATTTGATAACTCCGGTATCGGATTAATCGCTAATCGTGTTTATGCCAGTAAAAACACCCTAATTGATGAGGTGCCAGAAATCTCTCAGTGGGCGATTGGTGCTGAATATAAATTAAGTAAGTCAACACGGCTACACACCGAAATTGGTCAGTTTGATGTGAAGCAATATGATGATTTTGACGATACCATTGTTAGCCTTGGTATGCGTTACGACTTCTAAAATTTATCAATAGTTTGTCACCTTGCTAAGTTATGTACTGTATTTAGCAAGGTGATAATTATTTAGCTTGGTTGTTATTTTTGCAACATAGTGTTTACTTTGTTTCGCTGGCAGTATTTTTTGCTTTAAACCACTATTTAGTGATATTTTGAGTTCGGTGCTTTTCTAATTATTTAATATTCCCTCCTTCTTCAGCCCTCGAAAGATATAGCATTAAGCGACACGCCAAATAGCCGTTAAGCCTGCATAGAAAAAATACTATGCTAATGACTACTATATAAGTAAAAAATAACCTAATAATTTTATTTATGTTGCATGAACGGGCATAATGCGGCGTTTAATTATTTAGTTACAAGGAATAACCATGAAGTATTTGGTTAGCGTAGTGAGCTGTTTTCTATTATTGGCCTGTTCCTTTGGGGATGCTGATGTGGAGTTTAATCCTAAAAAAGGTGAAGAGCGTGCATATCAAGTGTATAGCTCCACCAAGATTACAGTTGATACGGATAGTCGTACCGAAACAGTGAATACCACATCCCATCAATTATTGCGTTATAAGGTTCTCGATACGGGCACAAATAGTCGGTTTGAAGTGCATGTCGATTATATGAAAATGCGTGATGGTCAAGGGAGTGGCGTGAGTAGTGGCGAACGGGCTGAACGGAACCCTGAAATGCACGCTATTTTTTCACAGGGTTTTGAATTTACATTAAATTTAGACGATGGCAGCGTTAAAGCATTTAGCGCACTCAACAAGCCTGTATGGCAAGCGCAGTTGGCTGAGCGGGGGCTTGAACTGGAGCAGGAGCTTAAAAAGCTATTTAGTTCATCGGTCTTTCTTAACAGCATACCCGCTAAAGAGGGCGCTATCGTTGCGCTTCCAGCCTATCAAGGCCATGCTAATGCCAACCTTACCGTGTTAAAAGTCACAGAGACACATGTACTGGCTCAAGTGCAAAGTGACGGTGCCCAAGCCAACATTTACGGCCAACTGATGCTAGAGCGTGAGCGAGGTTGGCTAGTGCAGATGGCTTTAGTCGCTGAAGCGCCATTTGAGCGTTATGGCTTTAAAGGTGTGATGCGCAGCAATGTGATAATGGTGCCCAGTGAGCGAAAGCTGGGTGACCTGTCGCAACGAGTGGGTTTTGATTACGATTTCCCGCCAACAGCGTACCCAAAACAACCTGAATTAGTGCTAGAAGATGCGAATAAAACCTTAGCGGAAGAGGCGGTATTTGCGCTTGATGCAGGTTACTTTGACCTAAGTGATGACCAACTAAGCCTTGCCTATCAGCATGATGTTTCAGGTTTAAAAGCCTCTGGTGATTTTCACTTAACCGATATCACCGCCCACAGTGCCGATGGCAGCGTGCTGCCAATACAACTATTTAAGGTCGGTGGTTACAGTTATCCTGAAAAGGATGGTTTTTATCGTTCCCTTGAGCAACATTTGCTTATCGGCTGGAACGAGCCCTCGACACTGTTTGATCAGGTAGCTGAGTTTCGTGCTAAAGCCCATTATCAAGGGGCGAAACTGGTCAAACTGACCTTGACGCCAGATCCAAGCAAAACGGTGACCTTGCAGTATCAAGATTTACAACTAGAGCTGACCCCCGTTGCCGATAAACCCTTCACTTATTTGCTGACATCGCAGGATGCGACCAATACATCTTGGTTGACTGGCCGATTTGACGGGGCTGAAGGCGCTATGCTGAAGTACCAAACCCCGACTACGACAGGGCCGGATTGGTTAACCCCTGCTGAGCTGAATATGTTGGCGTTAGTCTCATCGGAGCAATATCAATCCACCACCCTGTTTAGCTTTCCTGCTGAGCCGCCGACGCTCACCATTTATGTTAATACTGCCGCGGATAGTCGCGAATTGACTAAAAATGTGCGTTTTATTCCGATGAACGATTACACGCAAAATACCAACTATCCCCCAGTGTATGAGACGACGCTTTACCGTGATGACATGTATGCGCGTTACGATGAGCAACCACAACCCTTAATCCCCGATGATCCCGCATTACTCGAACCACAAATGCTGGCCAAATACGGCGTTGGTTTACAGTTAACCTCCGAGCAGGCCGCGGTGTGTCGTTTAAGCGTGATGGATGCGCCCCAAGTCGATGGTCACACGTTGCAATGGACATCTATCAAATCTGAAAACAGCTTAGTGGAGCAGCTCGATAAGTCTGTACAGTATCAACTGACGAGTGCCGATGGCATCCGCCGCAACTTTTATGGTATCCGTGTGGCCAGCACTTTAGCCTGCACTGGTACTCCTCAATGGCAAGCACTTGCCTATCAACCTAAACAAGGTTGGCTGATTGATATCACCCAACTGCCCAATTTGGATACGACTCAAACGGTGGCCGACTTTATGCGCCGTTATCGTTTTTTAAATGCGCAGAATGTAGCGTTAGCTCCAGCTCCAGCGTTAGCTCCAGCTATTCAAGGTGATGGCAGTGATTTTTATCAGCGCCCGTTGCTGCAAGTATTACGTGAGGAGCGCTGGTTTGTGCTGGCAGGGCGAGCTGCCGCGATAGAATATCTGACCATCAGCGGCGATCCAGTGAATAAGCAGTGGATTACCACCTTCCCAGCATTACCTTAAGGAGCCGAATATGAGAGTTTTATTAATATTATCAGTGCTCTTTATGTCATTTAATTTGTCTGCGGAGCGGATCTTACTCGACGAACAATGGCGCCTTAGCGATGTGCCGGGTGAAGCCATCTATTATCAGCAGCAAGCGGCAACAGCGCAAAATGGCGAGTGGCCAGTGCAGCTATTTTATCTGGAGACGGATAAACCGGTTTTTAAGGGCCGCGTTAACAGTCCCAATTTAGCGGAGAGTTATATCGTTGGTGATTTCGAGTTCTTCTACCCCGACGGTCAACTGTCTCGCAAGGGCAGTAGCGATGCACAAGGGCGTTATCAGGGAACACATTTGCATTACTGGGAAGATGGAAAACTCTCGGGAGAGTACCACTACCTGAATGGCCAGTTACATGGAGAGCAGAAAAGTTACCATACCAATGGTCAATTACGCGACCATCAACATTATGTGAATGGTGTGGAATCTGGATTAGCGCAAAGTTATTTTGACAATGGCCAGCTGCAAACACGGGTAACCTATGGCGCTAACGGTATGGAAGGGCTTTATGAAAGCTTCCATAACAATGGGCAGCCGGAGCAAACCGTGAATATGGTGGCGGGAAAAAGAGAAGGTGAGCGACTGTATTGGACAAAGGAAGGTTGGTTATTCACCAAAGAGTTTTATCTTAACGGCAAAATACATGGCGAAGTGTTGGTTTACCAAGCGGCAGATGTGTTACAGGAAATTAAACACTATCAGCATGATAAGCAGGTAGGGATACAGCAGCGTTTTGATCCACAAGGGCGGTTAGCAGCGCAACAATTGTATGATAAGGATGGCCGCGAAATTCAAAATATTAGCTACGATGATGCAGGCAAAGTAACAAGCCAAACTGACACACAGTATCTTGCCAAAGGCCAGCTAACTACTGAAAAACGCTTCGATGCAACTGGAGCATTAACCGCTCAATATCAGCGTGATACTGTAAAGGACTGGAGTCTGCGTCAGCGTTTTACTGCAACCGGTGAGTTGATTGAACGGGAAGAACAACTCAAGGGACTGCATGACGGTTTGTATATTGGGGATGGCTGGAATGGTTATGTCCGACGGATTAACTACAGCAAAGGTAAAATGCACGGCGCATATCGCGAAGATAATGCCTTAGACGGTGGATTTGTCACCGGGCAATATCATTTCGGTGTAAAGGTCGGTAGGTGGGTGACCAAAAGCGCTGATATGACCCGTAATGAGCAGTTTAATCAACAAGGCCAGCTTAACGGTGAACAAACCGAAATCGCCGCCGATGGCACGCTAATGCTGCAAGCGTTTTATCAAAACGAAAAATTACATGGTGCGTATTTACAGCGTGGCTTTGATAAACAATTGCAGGCTCAAGGCCAGTATGTAAACGGTCAACGTGAAGGTAAATGGTTGGTTGATGACAGTAGTTATAACCAGGTTAAGCTCTGGCACGGGCAGTACCGTGCGGGCCACGAAGTTGGTCGCTGGCAAGCGTTTTCGGCAAATGGCCATTTATTAGGGCTGATGCAATATGATGATAAAGGCCGCTTGCAAGGTAAAAGCTACAGCTTTAACGAAGATGGCAGCTTGGAGCGAAGCGAGGAGTACGTTGATAATCAATTACACGGTCAATTAGTGTATTACTTCAATGGTGAAGCCTCATCCGTGTATCACTATCAAAAAGGGGTTGATGTTGGTCAATAGCAGAACGGTAATCGCCCAAAACCCATCTTGGGCGATTTGAGGTGAACTGAACGTATTGGCTCAAGGATGAGCTAATGCACATCAGCGCTAACGGTGTGCTTTAAGCCAGCGTCCTGGTGGCATCCCAAATTCTCGTTCGAATGCGCGTGCAAAGGTTGCACTGCCACTGTATCCACCACTCAGTGCAACCTGAGCAATAGGTTCCCCAGCCAATAATTGTTGGCATGCCATCATCATTCGCCACTGAGTCAGATACTCAAGTGGCGATAATCCCGTCAACAGTTGAAAATGAGCCGCAAAACGTGAGCGAGACATGCCCGCTTCTTTCGCGAGTGTTGCTACTGTCCATTTTTCCTCATAACGCTTATGCATCACGCCAATCGCACGCGCTAGTCGTGGATCAGATAATCCAGCCAATATGCCTTGTTGAGTGTGGCCATTATCAACGATGTAACGCAACAATAAGATAAATACGGTCTCCAACAAGCGAGTGATAATAGGGGCTTGGCCATATTGATTCGCAAATGCCTCTGAAAAAAGTAGGGTGACTAGCGGTTTTAATTCTGGCTGTTCACTCAGCGGTAGCACTAATACATTGGGGAGTGCCATTTGTATTGGGGATTGGTTTCCTTGTCCAAATGAAACGCTCGCACAGACGAGATCACATCCTTTAGCATCAACGGGTTCCATGCTGTGTTTAAGCCCCCGAGGAAAAAGGATTAGGCAAGGTTCTGTTAACAATCGTGGTTCATCAAATTCTTGATAAAGCGTCATCGCACCCGCGTTAAGCAAGTGTAGATGGCCCCCTTCAGGATAATCTTGGCTAAGCGAGGTTTGGCATAAGTTACCAGCAAAAAACATCGAAGCACGTGGCGCTGTATGAGCCAATAGAATTGAGAGAGGATCCATTTTGAGACGATAGGCGTTTAATTAAGGACTATTTGCGATAAATCGTATCATTGTGGGCTGTAAGCTATCAACCGTAACTTACACAATTAAATTGGAGCACGACTATGAGCCGTATTAAACCTGTTTCTCAACCTTCTTCAACTGTTGCACCAAGCTTTGCGGCAATGCAGCGTAACCTTGGTATGGTACCTAACCTATATGCCACGTTAGCTCACTCACCAGTATTATTTAATGGATTTTTGGCTTTTGCTGACGCACTAGGTAAGGGGCGGTTAACAACGACTCAGCGTGAATTACTCGCGTTGGCAATTGGCCAAAGTAATGAGTGCCAATATTGCCTATCTGCACATACATTGTTAGCGAGTAAGGCCGGCCTATCAGTTGACGCGATAAAGTCTGCGCGCCAAGGAAATGCAGAGTCTCCTCTCGATAATGCTTTGTTGCAACTGGCGACCGCGTTAGTTCATCAACGTGGAGTGCTCACCGATGAACAACTTGCTAATGTTCGTCACGCTGGCGTTGATGATGAATTAATGCTCGAAGTACTCGGCCAAGTTGTAGTCAACACCCTGACCAACTATGGAAATCATTTGGCCGCAACAGAAATTGATTTCCCAATAGTTCCTTTGCGTCCTTAGCCAAGGAGCATTTATGAAACAATATGATAAAGGTTTTTTGCTTGCTCTTGGCGGTGTGGTACTGACACTCCTCTGGATTGGCATATTTAAGTTTACGCCAACCGAAGCGGCAGCAATTCGTCCTCTCGTTGCAAGTCATCCTTTGATGAACTGGCTCTATAGCATTTTATCTGAACAGGGAGTATCTAACTTAATTGGTGTGGTTGAGATAGTCACAGCAATAGGACTGGTGATAGGGATTTGGCGCCCACGTGTTGGTTACTGGGCGAGTTTGAGTGCACTCATCACTTTTGTCATGACGCTGAGCTTCCTGTTGACCTTACCCTCGGTATGGAAGTTGGTTGATGGTGTACCGGTTACCGAGTTCTTTATTCTCAAGGATTTGGTATTTCTGGGTGTGGTTTGGTCTTACCTTAATCAAAATAAGGCGCAACTCATTCGGGCATCTTGAGCTATTAGTATGACAACGTAAATATATGTGCAGTGTATATCGTCCATTTAAATAAAGTCATTGATATAAGCACAGCCAACTATTTTTATCGTAAATATAAAAAATGCCGAGTGATAATTCACTCGGCATTTTGATATTTTTGATAGGAAAAGTTTACTTAGTAAAAAACACGAGTGTCCAAGGTATTATGTATGCTTGGATCACTGTGAGTAAACCAATAAAAGTACAGAAAAATAGACTGTGCTTTAGAGTAAAGCGGAAAAGATCAGATTCTTTGCCCGCTAACCCTGTAGCAGCACAGGCAACCGCAATAGATTGTGGCGAAATCATTTTTCCTGTTACCCCACCAGTCGTATTTGCGGCGACTAATAACTCCGGTGTTACACCAATTTGGTTTGCAGTGTTGGCTTGCAGCGCACCAAAAAGAGCATTTGATGAGGTGTCTGAACCGGTTAAAAATACCCCTAACCAACCTAAGAATGGTGAAAAGAACGGGAAAGCCACTCCAGTGCCTGCCAGTACTAACGCTAAGGTTGAAGATAGACCTGAGTAGTTTGCTACAAAAGCGAATGCTAATACTAAGCCTATGGATAATATCGGGAATTTTAATTCAATTAATGTTTCTTTAAATGATTTAAGTGCATTGCTTACTGACATTTTAAGAATAAAAATTGAAATTATTGCGGCTAATAGAATGGCGGTTCCTACAGCGCTTAATATATTGAGTTTATATATTGCAGCATAGGGGGTTTCTTTAGTCACAATCGGGGCTGTTTTTATCACTAAATTATGCAAGTAAGGCACTTCGATACTGATAGTGGCAAAACTTAGTGCGAGTTGTACATCTTTTAAACTCCACAGGGTTACAATCGCGGTAAGAATAATAAATGGAGACCAAGCTTTAAATATCTGACTATTAGAAAACGTAGATTTTGGCGTAATAGCTCTTTGTTTCATTCCTGAAAAAGTGAAAATTTCTTTTGGTTGCCATACTTTTAAAAATAATGTCAAACAAACTAGGCTGACTAAAGCAGAAGTAATATCGGGTAATTCAGGACCGATAAAGTTTGAGGTAAAAAATTGTGTAACTGCAAATGAAACGCCCGCCACTAATGTAGCGGGCCATGTTTGACGAATTCCCCTAATACCGTCCATCATCGCAATAAGCCAGAATGGCACTATTATCGATAATATTGGCAGTTGACGGCCAGCGAGTTGTCCAATATGGAATGGATCAAGTGATGAAACCTGACCTGCGACAATGATAGGAATTCCCATCGCGCCAAAGGCTACAGGCGCTGTATTCGCGATTAAGCAAAGTCCTGCTGCGTACAACGGATTGAATCCAAGCCCGACTAATAATGCCGCAGTAATAGCCACGGGAGCACCAAAACCCGCCGCTCCCTCAAGGAAGGCTCCAAATGAGAAACCAACCAATAGCATTTGTAAGCGTTGATCTTCTGTCACTGAAATGACAGAGGAACGTATAATCTCGAATTGGCCTGTTTTAACGGTGATTTTATATAAAAATACCGCGGTAATAATGATCCAAGCTATAGGCCAGAGACCATAACTAAAACCATATATCGCAGATGCAACCGCCATAGTGACAGGCATTTTATAAGTAATTATTGCAACCGCTAGGGCAATCAATAAAGTTAAAGCTCCGGCAATATAACCTTTGAGTTTTAACACCGTCAAAGCTAAAAAGAAAAATACAATAGGTAGTAAGGCGACTATTGCAGTTAGCCACAAGCTACCAAGTGGCGTATATGTTTGGGTCCAAGTCATAGGGAGGTAGGTCCATGTAGTTATAGTATGTTAATAAACGGTATTGCATACGCAACGTCACAGATACTAATGTTTGGTGATGTAGATGTAATGTTTCTTGTTGTGATAAGTGACTTTGGTCACGCTATATGTGGAAGCATAGGGTTTTAGTCAGATGGCTGGCGAGTGAGTGCATAAATTTAGTGCGTTAATGCTATTTAGCTAAATTAGTTTTTATTTATTATATTGAAAGAGTTATATCTTTATTAGAGTAACTGAATTTTAGCTGGTGATAACCTTATAT
>NZ_JAKZGV010000038.1:0-43065 GCF_022557375.1 Shewanella sp. MM_2022_3 | reverse complement strand
GTCAGGCGAGTCACTGAAATGACTGTGCTTAATTGATTGCTGCGGACAGAGTTTGAAATTTGAGCATGCAATTAAGCATAAAAAAGCCCCGCTAGTGTTGACGGCATGGTCGCTCATTCACATCTGACCCATAGGGATATGGGAAATGTCACTATGATGCCGGGAGCATCATTGACCATGTGATCGCGGCATTCGCACATCCATACGCAGCATATGCCGTCATCGAGCCCTCAGGATGACTTATTTTTACCCCATAGTCAGGCGAGTCACTGAAATGACTGTGCTTAATTGATTGCTGCGGACAGAGTTTGAAATTTGAGCATGCAATTAAGCATAAAAAAGCCCCGCTAGTGTTAAACACTGCGAGGCTTTATTTATCTAGTGCGCTGCTAACTAATATAACAGCTGCACCACCCAACCTAATTAGCTATTTAGGTCTTGGAAGAACTTCTTCACGCCATCGAAAAAGCCTTCAGCCTTTGGGCTGTGCTTCTTTGATTCGCCGGTTAAGGTCGCTTCAAACTCACGCAGTAATTCTTTCTGACGCTCGTTGAGGTTAACTGGCGTTTCCATCACGACTTTGCAGAGCAAGTCGCCAACGGCATGGCTGCGAACCGATTTAACCCCTTTACCACGCAGACGGAACATACGGCCCGTTTGAGTTTCGGCTGGGATCTTCAAGCTGACTTTACCGTCCAGTGTTGGCACTTCAATCTCACCACCGAGCGCCGCTTTACTGAATGAAATCGGCACTTCGCAGTAGAGGTTGTTGCCATCGCGAACAAAGATGGCATGTTCACGCACACTGACCTGAACGTATAAATCGCCCGCTGGGGCGCCAAACTCGCCCGCTTCACCTTCACCCGCTAAACGAATACGGTCGCCAGTGTCGACACCTGCTGGGATCTTAACTGACAGTGTCTTCGTTTTTTCGACACGGCCATCGCCATGGCACTTAGTGCAAGGATCTTTAATGATCTTGCCGCGACCATGGCAGGTTGGACAAGGCTGTTGCACGGTAAAGAAACCTTGGCGCATTTGCACTTGGCCTTGACCATGACAGGTTGTACAGGTGGTCGCCGACGTGCCTTTTTTCGCACCGCTGCCGTCACACACATCACAGCTGGCTAAGGTTGGAATACGCAGTTCTTTGGTGAGGCCTTTTACGGCTTCTTCCAGTGATAACTCTAGGTTGTAACGTAAATCTGAGCCGCGGGCTGCTTGGCGTTGACCGCCACGACGTCCACCGCCGAAAATATCGCCAAAGACATCACCGAAAATATCACCGAAATCTCCCGCGCCGCCGTAGCCACCACCACCGCCGCGATTGGGATCCACACCCGCATGACCAAATTGGTCATAGGCCGCTTTTTTGTTAGCATCGGTAAGGATTTCGTAGGCTTCTTTGACTTCTTTGAAGCTCGCTTCGGCAGTTTTATCGCCAGGGTTGCGGTCGGGGTGAAACTTCATCGCCAAACGCTTGTAGGCTTTTTTAATTTCACGTTCGCTGGCGTCACGACCAACGCCTAATACTTCGTAATAATCTCGCTTTGACATAATCTCATGCTTCTCAGCTTAAGTTGAACGAACGGGCGTTAGGGTTTCCCCGTAACGCCCGCCTAGAAATTAACTATTTGAAATCAATCAATTTGATTGAAAGCAAATGTTATTTCTTGTCGTCTTTCACTTCTTCAAATTCAGCATCGACAACGTCATCGGCAGTCGCGTTAGACTGTTTAGCAGCACCTTCTTGTGCGCCACCTTGAGTTTGAGCTTTAGCCTGAGCGATTTCCATCAGCTTAGCAGACGCTTCAATCAGCGCTTGAGTCGCTTTTTCAATGGCTTCTTTGTCGTTGCCTTTTACAGCAGTTTCAACCGCGCTCATTGCCGCTTCAATCTTAGCTTTGTCTTCGCTTGGCAGTGCATCGCCCGCTTCTTCAACTTGTTTCTTAGTTGCGTGAACTAAGCCGTCAGCTTGGTTGCGAGATTGCACTAACTCTTCAAACTTCTTGTCTTCTTCAGCGTGGGCTTCAGCATCACGTACCATTTGCGCCACTTCTTCTTCGCTTAAGCCTGAAGAAGCTTTGATGGTGATGTTTTGTTTCTTACCGGTTTTCTTGTCGGTGGCAGAAACATGCAGAATACCGTCAGCGTCGATATCGAACATCACTTCGATTTGTGGCATGCCACGTGGTGCTGGCTCAATACCGTCTAAGTTAAATTGACCTAATGACTTGTTCGCGCTCGCTTGCTTACGCTCACCTTGCAGTACGTGAATGGTTACTGCACTTTGGTTGTCATCGGCTGTTGAGAACACTTGCTGTGCCTTAGTCGGAATAGTAGTGTTTTTCTCAATCAGCTTGGTCATTACGCTGCCCATGGTTTCGATACCCAGAGACAGTGGTGTTACGTCTAACAGCAGAACGTCTTTCACGTCGCCTGACAGTACGCCCGCTTGAATCGCAGCACCTACGGCTACGGCTTCGTCTGGGTTTACGTCTTTACGAGGTTCTTTACCGAAGAAGTTAGAAACCGCTTCTTGAACCTTAGGCATACGGGTTTGACCGCCCACTAAAATCACTTCGTTAATGTCTGATACTGATAAGTCAGCGTCAGCCAGTGCCACTTTTAATGGCTCTAAGGTACGAATGATTAAGTCTTCAACCAGTGACTCTAACTTAGCACGGGTGATTTTCACCACTAAGTGCTTAGGACCTGTTGCATCGGCAGTGATGTATGGCAGGTTCACTTCAGTTTGGTTGGTGCTTGAAAGCTCAATCTTCGCCTTTTCAGCCGCTTCTTTCAGACGTTGCATTGCTAATGGATCTTTACGCAGATCTAAGCCTTGCTCTTTCTTGAATTCGTCAGCTAAGTAGTTGATTAAACGGTTGTCAAAGTCTTCACCACCTAAGTGAGTGTCACCGTTAGTCGCTAATACTTCGAAGGTTTGGTCGCCGTCGTTGCTGTCGATTTCGATGATAGAGATATCGAATGTACCACCACCTAAGTCGTACACTGCAACGATGTTGTCGCCTTGCTTCTTGTCGATACCGTAGGCCAGAGCAGCAGCCGTTGGTTCGTTGATAATACGTTTAACTTCAAGACCTGCGATGCGGCCAGCATCTTTAGTGGCTTGACGTTGTGAATCGTTAAAGTATGCAGGAACGGTAATTACCGCTTCTGTCACTTCTTCACCTAAGAAGTCTTCTGCTGTTTTCTTCATCTTTTTCAAGATTTCAGCAGAAACTTGTGGTGGAGCCATTTTGTTGCCACGTGATTCAACCCAAGCATCACCGTTGTCGGCTTGGATGATTTTGAATGGCATGATGTTCACGTCACGTTGAACTTCGTCATCTTTAAAGCGACGACCGATCAAACGCTTGATCGCGAAGAATGTGTTATTTGGGTTTGTTACAGCTTGGCGTTTTGCTGGCTGGCCCACAATAGTCTCATCGTCGGTGTAGGCGATGATAGACGGGGTTGTGCGATCGCCTTCAGCATTTTCTAATACGCGTGCTTTGCCACCATCGAGGACAGCTACACAAGAGTTTGTTGTGCCTAAGTCGATACCAATAATTTTACCCATGAGGTCCTCCGAAAAATTTCTGTCAAACTAAATTAATAAGTTGGTTTTGATATGGGGCCGGACGCATTTTTTTCAAGTCCACGGTGCCTATTAACTATCATCACCGCTGGCCACTTTCTTTGCCTTAACACCTATATTGGGACAGGGAATTTAATTACAAGGGCCATACAAAAAATTTTCTGATTTATCTTTTCGAAAAACTCAGCTGTATAAAATATTCAAAACGGTAAAATCCGCTTGCATATCAACAATAGCTGTTATTCAATCTGCGCACATTGAGTGGCGGTTTAAGTGCATAAGGTAAGAGTGTGAAATCTTCAAATTTGGCGTATGTGTACGGCATGGGTGCGGTATTCCTCTGGTCGACGGTGGCAACCGCCTTTAAAATTGCCCTTGGATTTTACACACCACTACAACTGGTATTTGTGGCGGTACTCACCTCTATCGTCGCTCTAGGCGCCATTCTCGCTTGGCAAAAAAAGCTACCGCTACTTAAAGCGCAGCTGTTGCGTCGCCCGACTTTTTATCTGATCACTGGGCTGATTAATCCCTTTCTTTATTATGTGGTGCTGTTTAAAGCCTATTCACTATTACCCGCCCAGCAGGCACTGTCACTTAATTACACGTGGGCGGTATTGCTACCGCTGTTAGCTGCGCCACTGCTAAAACAACATTTGCGTAAGAGCGATATGATTGCGGCACTGATTGCCTACTCTGGGGTATTTATTATTGCCACCGGCGGCGATATCAGCGGTTTTCGCTTCGATAGCCCCCTTGGCATTGGGCTGGCGCTGACTAGCACCCTGCTCTGGTGCCTATATTGGATTGTGAACACCAAAGATCAAGGCGACCCCGTCGTCAGCCTACTGTTGAGCTTTTTAATCGGTTTACCCTTTATTACCATCACGCTGTTACTTACCGATACGCTCCCTAGCTTTAGCATTAAAGCCGTAATGGCGGGGATGTATGTCGGCTTATTTGAAATGGGGATTACCTTTGTACTCTGGTTAATGGCGCTTAAAACTGCGACTCGTACCGCCAATATCAGCACCTTAGTATTTTTATCGCCGGTGATGTCCATTGGTTTTATTGCTTGGATTTTGCAAGAAACCATCGCCACCGCAACCTACATTGGCCTAGGCTTTATTTTAAGCGGCATGATGTTGCAGCAATTATTCCCGCGCTATCTGGAGCGCAAAACCAAACTCAATACCAAACTTGCGGACTAAGCAACGGATAAGGTGCCTTACTCGGGTATAGATAATTTATGCCCGAGCTAACATTTTAAACGCCAATAAAGAGCTACTATGGCGGACTTTTATTGCCCCAGAAATTGACGCAAGGAGTAAAGCATGACACCTGCCGTACAAATGGCAAAGAAAGCCAAAATCCCCTTTGAAATCTTAGAATACAGCCACGACCCACACTGCGCCGCCTACGGCGAAGAAGCCGCCAATGTGTTAGGCCTCGCTCCCGCGCAGGTATTTAAAACCTTACTGGTCGCGATCGATAAAGCTCATCCGCCGCTTGCAGTTGCGCTCGTTCCAGTTGATCATCAACTCAATTTAAAAGCCGTAGCCAAATGTTTAGGCCAGAAAAAACTGCAAATGGCCGATGCGGATTTAGCGCAAAAGTCTTCCGGCTATTTGGTTGGAGGGATCAGCCCGTTAGCGCAAAAGAAGCAACTGCCAACGCTGATTGATGAAAGTGCGAAGCAATTTGACAAAATCTATGTCAGTGCTGGTCGCCGTGGGCTTGAGATATGTCTCGCTGCAAATGACTTAGCGAAGTTGTGCCGCGGATCATTTGCCGATATTAAAACCCTATAACTTAAACTCGGTCTAGAAAATTCTTTTACACGCTATCCATAAAATCATTGAAAAGCCCCCCTTAACCGTCTATAAATTAAACAATCGGTTAAGTGACTAAGGATAGTCATATGGAAAAATCAACCCATTGGAATCAAGAAGATGGCATAACCCCTATCGGTTGGGTTGCCATGCTGGTGTGTATCGCCCTTTTTATCTACGAGCATTTTTGGGGGAATGGTTTTACCACCATGGTTGTGATGCTCTATTGCAGTTTTTTACTTCCGTCGGTATTACTGACTCGCAAAGTGCAAGAGAAGTATTTTCTCTATACCTTGGAATATATCCGGCCCTTTCGAAAATTCACCACAGTGATGTCAATCGCTTTTGTATGTTTATGGCTGATTGCCACCTATACCCCACTTATCCACTAAGATAAAGATTTACCACTAAAAAGCCGCTTTCAGCGGCTTTTTAGTGTACCAATCAGGCTATGAACGACTCGTATAATCGCCCCACGCTAACCACTTATAGGTGGTTAGCGCCTCAAGCCCCATTGGACCACGGGCATGGAGCTTTTGCGTACTTACAGCCACCTCGGCACCTAGGCCAAATTGGCCGCCATCGGTAAAGCGGGTACTGGCATTTACATACACAGCGGCCGAATTAACCTCATTCATAAAATACGTTGCAGCATGGATATCATCGGTCAGAATCGCCTCAGAGTGCCCACTGGAATAGGTACGGATATGGGCAATTGCTGCATCAATATCACTCACCACTTTAATGCCTAAGGTCAAAGATAACCATTCGGTCGCAAAGCTTTGCTCCGTTGCCGGGGAAATATCAAACCCCAACCCATCGAGCAGTGTATAGCTTTGTTCGCACACCGAAAAACGCACACCTAAACGATGTAAGTATTCGGCAATTTGTGGCACAAAGCGCTCGGCAACAGCGTTATCCACCAGCAAGGTATCCAGAGCGTTGCATACCGTTGGGCGCTGCACTTTTGCGTTGGCAATCACCTCAAGAGCCCGCTCAAGATCGGCATGTTTATCGACATACAGATGGCAGATCCCAATGCCACCTAAAATCACCGGAATTGTAGCTTGCTCGGCACAAAGGCGCTGTAAGGCTTGCCCGCCACGGGGAACAATCATATCGACATATTGGTCGAGCTTGAGTAGCCCTGTGACTAAGGCCCTATCGGAAGAATCAATCAATTGCACCGCATCGACAGGCAGCCCTTGGCTTGCAATCGCTCCACGGATCACTTCACTAATCAGTTTGTTGGATTCGAGGGTCTCTTTTCCGCCACGTAAAATCACCGCATTACCGGTTTTAAGTGCCAACACCGCAATATCGACCGTCACATTCGGCCGTGCCTCATAGATAACCCCAATCACCCCAAGCGGTACGCGGCGGCGCGTGAGCCTTAAGCCATTGTCCAACACTCGGCTACCGAACTCTTCGCCAACGGGATCGGCAAGGCGAACCACATCACTGATGTCACCGATAATCCCCGCCAGGCGCGACTCGGTTAGTAATAGACGGTCGATCATCGCATCACTCAAGCCATCAGCCTTTGCGGCTACAACGTCTTTGGCGTTCGCCGCAAGAATAGCCTGAGTGTTCTGCGTCAGGGCCTCGGCAATCGCCTCGAGTAAATCCGCTTTCTGTGCGGCGCTAAGATTTGCTAAGGCATAGCTGGCTTGCTTAGCTTGACTACCCAGTTGTTGTAAATATTGCGCTTGATTAGTTTGACTCAAAACAGACCTCGCTTATAAGACGACCATGTCGTTGCGGTGCACTATTGCGTCACCATAATCGTAACCGAGTACAGACTCGATTTCGTCGGAATGTTTACCTGCAATTAACCCTAAGGCCTCACCACAGTAACGGGTTATGCCTCTGGCAATGATTTTGCCTTTTTGGTCAACCAATTGCAGGGTTGCCCCCCGTTCAAATTCCCCTTTAACGCCAATAATGCCCTTCGATAACAGGCTGCGACCTTTTTCGGTCACGGCTTTAACGGCGCCCGCATCGAGCACCAGTGAACCTTGGGCGGCGGGTCCCGCTAAAATCCACTGTTTACGGCTCTCTAACGGATTTTCGATCGCACTAAAATGGGTGCCAATGGATTCTTTAGCGACCACCTTTTTAATCACATCAGGATGATGGCCCGAGGCAATGACCACTTCAATCCCCGCACGACGAGCGATATCGGCCGCTTCGAGCTTAGTCGACATCCCCCCGGTGCCTAACCCCGAGACCGAACCACCCGCTAACAGGCGCAAACTGTCATCAATTTTCTCAACCTGCGAAATCAGTTTGGCATTGGGATTGGTGCGTGGATCGGCATCGAATAAGCCCTTTTGATCCGTCAACAAAATCAACAGATCAGCATCACACAGCAATGCTGCGCGCGCTGACAAGTTGTCGTTGTCACCCACTTTGATTTCGTTAGTTGCAACCGCATCATTTTCATTGATGATGGGGATAATATTGTGTGCCAGCAAGGCATTAAGCGTATCGCGGGCATTCAAATAGCGCTCTCTATCGTGTAGGTCTGCACGGGTCAGCAGCAATTGCCCCACATGCAAACCGTAGATGCTAAAGAGTTGCGCCCAAGCAAGAATAAGCTGACTCTGCCCGACAGCGGCTAATAACTGTTTGTTAGCCATAGTGTCGGGCAATACCGGGTATTGGAGATGTTCGCGTCCTGCGGCAATTGCCCCAGAAGTACATAATACGACTTCGACCCCTGATCTCATCAGTGCGGCCATTTGACGAGCAAGCTCAACCATATGAGCTTTATCTAGCTGTTTACTGCCAGAAGTCAGCACACTCGTCCCCAACTTCACCACCACGCGGCGATACGCTATCTCACTTAAGTTCATTATTCATTTGTAGAAAATAACCGGACAATCCTTATACCTAATCCGCTAGATAATTGGTAGTCAGAGGGCTGGATGCGGGTAGAAATTTTCAATTCTGCTTGGGATCGCGCATTAAAAAGGGCCATCGATTAGATGACCCTCAAAAAATATCCCTTAAACGGCAACTCGTTCTAAGTATCAGCCGTAAATAAATTTCGCAATAAACATCGCAGCGAGCACCAGCACACCGATATTTAAATCGCTAAACCGACCCGTTAACAGCTTGATGGCCGCATAGGAAATAATCCCCAGTGCAATCCCTGTCGCAATCGAGAAGGTCAGCGGCATCAGGATACACACTACGACTACTGGCGCAGCCTCAGTTAAGTCTTCCCATTCAACGTGAACCAACCCTGACATCATCAGAATAGCCACATAGAACAGCGTACCTGCCGTGGCATAGGCGGGGATCATCCCTGCTAAAGGCGATAAAAATAATGCCAAGATAAACAGCAAACCAACCACGACCGCCGTTAAGCCAGTTCGACCGCCCGCACTCACCCCAGCGGTACTTTCGATATAACTGGTGGTGGTAGAAGTCCCCAAAGCTGCTCCCGCAATCGTCGCTAAACTGTCAGCGGTTAAGGCACGATTTAATCGAGGTAAACGGCCTTTTTCATCGAGAAAACCACCACGCTGAGCAACCGCAACTAAGGTGCCTGAAGTATCAAATAAATCCACAAATAAGAAGGCAAACACCACTGAGAGCATCGTTACTTCAAACACTTGGGATAAATCCATCGCCATAAACGTGGGCGCAATTGAAGGCGGCATAGAGACGATGCCGTTGTAATGTACATCGCCAAATACCAATCCAAGCCCAGTAATGATCAGGATACTTAAAATCACCGCTGACTTCATGCCACGCTGCACCATAGCGATAATGAGGAAGAAGCCTAATACAGCCATCACCGCCGGAAACGCAGTAATATCGCCCATGGTCACTAATGTTGCAGGGCTTGCCACCACAATACCTGCACTCTTAAGGCCGATCAGCGCTAAGAACAGACCAATACCCGCAGCAATACCAATACGCAGCGACATAGGAATACTGTTAACAATCCACTCGCGAATACGCACTAAAGATAGGATCAGAAAGCAGATCCCCGATAAGAAAACCGCACCGAGTGCCGTTTCCCAGCTGTAGCCCATCTCACCCACCACGGTGTAGGTAAAAAAGGCATTGAGTCCCATACCTGGGGCGAGCGCGATAGGATAATTCGCCATCAGCCCCATCACGATACAACCTACGGCCGCAGCTAGACAGGTAGCCACAAACACGGCGCCATGATCCATACCCGCATCGGCTAACATCATGGGATTCACAAAAATGATGTAGGCCATCGTCATAAATGTTGTCAAACCTGCTATCGCTTCCTGCTTGAGGCTCGTTTGATTTTGTTTCAGTTTGAACAGCTTTTCTAACATGGAACTGGGTTCCTTTTATTTTTAAGTAGGTAGGGTCTAAAAATGTAAACACTATGTAGCGGTGTTTTTCGCAGGGGATTATAGGGAGTTTGTGCTGGTCAGGCCAGAAAATTGATGGAGATTTTATTGATAGAAATCGCTAAACAGAACAAAAAACCACCGCACTTAATTTACATTAAAGTTCACTGTAAATAGGGGTTAGCATACCAGTCTTAATCTAGGAAAATTCAAACGTCGTTCAGGATTAACAGCGTATTGTTTTTAAAGCGAAATAATCACAAAACAGTACAATGGTTTTCCCATACAGGCATATTAGGCTGCATCTGCGCAGCCAATGGGATTTAAGTCGATAGCAAAAAGCCGGCGCCCTTAAGGGCACCGGCTTTTTGAGTTCAACGGGGAAAATGCTTAAAAGCGATAGTTAAAGCTGACGGTAAAGTTACGTGGAGCACCGTAGTGATACACACTGTATGCTAGGCCAGACGCTGACATATAGGCATAATATTTCTCATCCAGCAGATTCTCTACGTTAACCTGTAGATCCATATTCTCAGCCAGATCGTAGCGCGCCATCAGATTCACTAGGGAGTAAGCATCCTGCTTAATTGCCACATCACTGACATCTGAGTAACTGTCACTTTGCCAATTCACTCCACCACCTATGGTTAACTCAGGCAATAAGCCCACAAATTGATAGGTGGTAAACAGTTTAAATTGCTTCTGCGGACTGGTAGTTGCGACTCGCTTACCCTCTGCATCTTCGGCATTAAATTGCGAGTAACCCGCAGAGATATTCCAGCCATCGGCAGGCTCACCCACCACTTCTAGCTCAAAACCCTTACTCTTTGTGCCTTGTGCGGCCTCATAGTAATTCACGGGTTTACCACCGATATAAATCGTTCCGGCTAAGGTTGCCAAGTTATCTTGGTCAATTTGGAACACGGCTACAGTGGTATGTAGACGATCGTCAAGATAAGCACTCTTCAGACCTAATTCGTAGGCTTTGCCCTCTAATGGATCGAGGTAATTTTGATCGGCATCGAAATTATTCTGCGGATTAAAAATCCCGGTATAACTGGCGTAAATACGATGCGCGTCATTGATATCGTACAAGGCGCCAACATAGGGCACAAACACGCCATCATCGCCAAAGTTAGTATCGGTACCATAGCTCACGCCTTCACGGTTCCAGCTTGAAATACGTCCACCGGCAATCAGTTTAAAATCATCGGTAATGGTCAGGCGGGTCGCCGCATAAAAGCCTTTTTGCTCGGTATCCATATTGAGCTGACGGTTCGCGTTGCTCGACCATTCAGGCTCAGCAAACTGATTTTGTTGCCATTCGTAGAAGTTATCGACCACTTGTGAGTCCCAACCCGTCATATTGTCACGGATAGGCTCATAGGTATCAGCGTAGGATTTTTGCTTACTATACAAAGCCCCCGTCACAAACTCATGGGTTTGACCAAAGAGGTCATAGTCGCCTTTAAGCTGCACATCAAAGTTATTCGAGTTACTTTCACCATGGCTGTGATAACGCTGACCACTAAGCCCCGCCCCCGTGTCTTTATCGAGTAAACCCGACATGTAAATCATCTTAGTGGTGGTTTCATATTCCATGCGGTTGTAGTTAGCCACCAATTGCCAGCCATTGCTAAAGTAATGATTTAGGTTAGCAAAGTAGTTAATGTTTTTAGTTTCCCAGCGGCTCCAATCGGCGGCTGTAGTGGTCGATGTATCCCAATCTGTGGCAGAACCATCGCTAAAGACGGCGGGCAACGCGCCCCACATCGCCCCCTTCGGATCGTTGTGGTTATAGCTACCACCGACACGCAGTAAAGTGTTGGCGGTGATATCGCTATCGACAACACCATAGAGAATGGTTTTACGGTCTTGATATAGATCTTGATAGGAATCGCTATTCACATACTTAGCGACCAAACGGCCACGCACACTGCCGTCGTCATTCAAACCATTAGACACATCCGCGGTGACTTGTTTTTTATCCCAACTTCCAGTGGCGACATCCACATAACCTTTAAGATCAGAACTGTCAGCATGCTTACGCACTAAGTTAATCGAGGCAGAAGGATCGCCAGCGCCGGTTAATAATCCGGTAGCGCCACGCACAACTTCAACACGCTCATAGATAGACACATCCGATACCGTTTCGCCAGCATCACCGCCTAAACTCCAAGATAAAGGCACTCCATCAATTTGATAGTTTTGCACGGTAAAACCGCGGGCCGAAAAACCGTTACGCACATTATCGGTTTTTGAAGATGATAAGCCCACAGTGTTATTCACCACGTCGACCACAGTATTTAATGCCTGATCTTCAATCCGATCTGCCGTCATGATGCTGACCGACTGAGGCGTTTCTCGTAATGTGAGTCCTAGACCTGTCGCGGTATCAATATTGCGACTCACAGTGTATTTACCCATCACTGTGATTTTTTCGATATTTTGATCTTGTGCCTCTGTTTTAGAAGAGGTTTGTTCTTCGGCCATCAATGCCAAAGGATTCAAGGCTAGTGTGACCGCAGCCGCCAGAGGAAGTAGATTAAAACGCATAGTCGTTCAGCAAGTTTCGTCAAGGTGCGCATACGGTAACACCATTGAGAACGATTTGCATTTGTATTTTATGTGACAAATGTAACAAATTCATCATTCTTAAGTCGTACAAAAAGATGAATAGATTAATGACAAGGTTTTATGTTTTAAAAACAACTAATTAAATTAACTATTGCGAAGAGTAGTCATCGCAAGATGGCCGCAAAAAATTTTACGTTTATGGGAAGGAATGAGAGGCATTGCGTCATAACGACAGAAAAAAGCTAAAAAAAAGCCTGCTCAATGAGCAGGCAAGACATGTTTCAAGCGTCCCTTTCGGGGAAGTACATTACCGCGCTAGCGGGAAAAACCTGGCATACCCATGCAAAAACACCGATATGCTACTTGAGTCTAAACACGCCCAAAAAGGCGATACAAAGGTTGATGGATGATGGAAACTAGATTTAAAGGGATAGTTAGCCCTTAAAGCTCATAGCGAATAAACCGCCACGCAAAACATCAGTGTTAAACCAAGTATTTTGCCAATAAAAATGGTTGTTGCCTGTATAAGACATAGTCAATTACTCCTAAGTAAAGTTGAGATTAAGTACTCTAGTAAAGCTTGGCTCGGTTCCTTGGAACTAGAGATTCTCAAATCCGTTGAGACGACTTGTCACTCGGGTCCTTGGAGAAGGGTATCCATCCTGGATAGACTAGAGGGGAAAGGCTTAATGCCCTGTCCACGAAAACTATTATATGTTTTCGTAGTTTTATTACAAGCTTTTTTTGTATTTATTTTGATTAAGGCTTTTTAATGTAATTAAATTACACAAACCATCAAAAATATTGGCGACCTGCATCACATAAAAACAGAAATAACCCTGTAACCACCTAATAAATAAGATATTACAAAATTATTTCTATTTGTTACGTTATTTCGTTAACGATTGATCAGATATTGATACAAACTAACCAAGGGGCTGGCAGTGGGTTTACCGTAGAGCGGATCGCCCTCAGTTGCACTGCCAGCAATATCTAAGTGTGTATAAGCTAAAGGAATAGCGGCATTAACACCGTGTTCAAATAGACCTGACGCCTTAAGTAGAAAGGCTGCAGGATATTGATGCCCGCGGGCAGTTACTGAAGACGGCGCATTGTTTGAAGATAAAATATCAGCCGCCCCAGACACTTCGCGGATCTTGGCAAAATCCTCACGGCGTAATGTGGAAACCTCAAAGGGTTCGCCCCAGTGGCTCGCTTGTGACGCAAGTGTCTGCGCGCACAGTGCACCACTGGCGACCGCATTTTCAACTGCTGCGGGATAATTACCATAGCAGCGCACCACATGTCCCGTGAGCGTCGCAACCGAAAACAGCTCAGGCTTAACAGCCGTTACCGCTTTAATACGCAGATGACTGAGCAAATCAGCCAGCACTAAACGACCTTCAGCGTCGGTATTACCAATGCGTACCCGCACGCCCCCATGGCTGGTGATAATTTCGTCGGTGACAAACGCTTCGCTGCCAATGCTATTACGCACTAAACCCAGTTCGGCAATTACGCGGATCCCTTCAGGCTTGAGCATAGACAAGGTTTTAAATAACCCAGCCACAGCAGAGGCGCCGCCTTTATCGCGGCTCATGCCGGCCATTGCGCCACCGACTTTCAGATCGGCGCCGCCCGTATCGTAGACCACGCCTTTGCCAGCAAATAAGAAGGTACGAGTAATCTCACCTTCGGGCAGATATTCGAGTTTCACCACCCGCGGTTGATGACGGCCAACCGCAAAGGAAGAGCGCGCCACCGCACTTAATAGTGGATAATCTCGCTCGAGAATATCCCTATCTTCCACCACTGCAGTTTTAATAACGCTGCCTTTAAAGGCTTGCAAACAATATTCAGCAAAGGCCTTCGCCGACATACGCTCAGGTTCAGTGCCACATAAATCCCGCGCTAATACGCGGCCTGCTTCTAATGCGTTGAGCAATTGACTCTTTTCAGATGATAACGACAATAAACCTATCGCTTCAAAGGCCGGCGTTAAGCCTGTCGCCTCACGTAACTCTAAGGTTTGCCATAATTCTTGACCACAGGCCAACGCCGCGACTTCGGTCGCAAAACCAAACTTAGGGGTTGCTGAAGGAACAACATAAAGCAGCGGACGCTTAGCACCCGCGTCTTTGGCAATAGCAATCGCAACTCTTGCCGCATCGCCATAAATACGCACATCGGCATAATCATCAGTCACTTGAGTGATGGGCGCTATGATTAAACGGCCACCGGCTAAACCCGGTGCAAATAGTAACGTCGGGCTCTTACCAACCCGCTTATCGACCTTAGCACCGTGCTCGGCCAACAAACTGATCTCATCAATTCCGATAGAAACGAGATCCGGTGTGACCACCACAACCGCATCCCAACCTTCGCCATCAAAAATGGCATTTTCTGCTTGTACATCAATAAAGTTAACTTGAAACATGACCCATCCTTTTTCATTATTGTGCCAGCATTATTCCCGCTATAACGCTTAATTACCAATCAAAAAATCGCTTTGACACTATCGAAAATACAGAGGGTGGCAACTTTCGCTGCCACAAACGCACACGGAGTTATCGAGATGATTAATCGCCCGAGCAGAATGTGTTAGGATTAGCGCAAATTTGCCCCATACCCACAAGACCTGATGAGGGACCTTCTGTGACAGCGCTAAGTCAGTTATACCCACAGCCTTTATGGCAATGGTTCGAACAAATCTGTGCGATTCCCCACCCTTCCAAACATGAACAAGCACTCAGCCAACACATCCAAGCCTGGGCTAAGAGCAAACAACTCGATGTAGTAGAAGATGCCGTCGGCAATTTAATCATTCGCAAACCCGCAACTGCGGGAATGGAAGATCGTAAAGTCGTTGTGATCCAAGCCCATATCGATATGGTGCCGCAAAAAAATGCCGACAAAGTGCATGACTTTACCAAAGATCCTATCGAAGCCTATGTTGACGGTGACTGGGTAAAAGCCAAAGGCACAACCTTAGGCGCCGACAATGGCATTGGTATGGCATCGGCCTTAGCGATTTTAGGCTCAGATGACATCAAGCACGGTCCACTCGAAGTACTGCTCACCATTGACGAAGAAGCCGGTATGACAGGCGCCTTTGGCCTGCAAGCAGGTATGCTTGATGCCGAGATCCTGATCAACACCGACTCAGAGCAAGAAGGTGAGATCTACATGGGCTGCGCTGGCGGTGTCGATGCTCAGATCACTTTGCCTATGGTATGGCAAGCGTCGGAGCAAAGTTATGCATCATTTAGCCTGCATTTATCGGGCTTAAAAGGTGGTCACTCTGGGGTCAACATCCATTTGGGTCGTGGCAACGCCAACAAGATTTTGGCGCGCTTCCTGTTCGAAAATGCCGATGAATTAGCCCTAGAGTTAACCCAATTTACCGGTGGTTCACTGCGTAATGCTATCCCACGCGAAGCCAATATCAGCTTTATGTTACCTGCTGAAAATGTCGATGCACTGAATGAAAAAGTGCGTGCTTTTGAAGCCTTAGTCCGCGCCGAACTGGCCATTGCCGACCCAGATATGCGCTTAGTATTGAGCGAAATCCCAACGCCAAAACGCGTGATGAGCGAAAACAGCCAAAATACCCTTATCGACTTATTGCATGTTTGCCCTAACGGGGTAATGCGCATGAGTGATGAAGTAACTGGCGTAACCGAAACCTCACTCAACGTTGGTGTGATCAGCACTAACGATGAAGAAGTCAGCATTCTTTGCTTAATTCGCTCGCTCATCGATTCTGGCCGTAGCCAAGTTGAAGGCATGCTTACTGCGTTAACCAACTTAGCGGGTGCAGATATTGAACTCAGCGGCGCTTACCCGGGTTGGAAGCCAGACAATACTTCGCCGGTGATGGCAATTGTGCGTGAGACCTATGAGTCAATCTACAATAAAGAACCGGTTATTATGGTGATCCACGCGGGCCTTGAATGTGGTCTGTTTAAAAAGCCCTATCCAGAAATGGACATGGTGTCGATTGGCCCGACCATCCGTTATCCGCACGGCCCAGATGAAATGGTCAATATCGCCACCGTTGGTCAGTACTGGGATCTACTATTAGCCGTGCTAGAGCGCATTCCCGCTAAGGCCTAAGTAAACTCTCCTCAGACTCAACCGCGCATAGTATGCGCGGTTTTTTTATTGTTTTTTCAGATAGAAATAAGGTGTTAATTCCCATCAACAATTTTGATTCTCTACTATAGTTGTTTAGCAACCCCATAAAACTAGTGGCATTTAGCTACATCTTTATAAACTTGCTAGCTTAAGGAAAGAGATCATGAAACTAGGAAAAATTGTTTCTGCCGCCCTATTAGTTTTCATCAGTCACATGAGTTTTGCCGAAGAAGTGCCGCAAGAAGTCATAGATTTAACAAACACCTTAATGCCATTAGGAAGAGAGCCTGTACTTGTTACAGCAGTAAAAGCACAAAATGCTCAGGGAAAAAGTTTAGATTCCATCAAAGAACTCGACCAAAAGTGGATAGCCACTGAAGGTATCGATCCCTTTATGTCATCATTGATGAGTAATGATGCAGCCAAATTCTTAACAACCTTCGAAGCAAGTAAGCCTTATTACCAAGAAATTTTCCTAATGGATAATCAAGGGGCTAACGTCGCTATGACAGCTAAAACCTCTGACTATTGGCAGGGTGATGAAGATAAGTGGCAAAAATCCTTCGCAAATGGAAAAGGGGACAAACATATTGGCCCCGTTAAATTTGATACCAGCTCACAAGCCTATTTAGTGCAAATATCTATCCCTGTTATGGATGGTGACACTGCCATTGGCGCAATAACGATAGGGATTAACCTTGATGAATTTGGCAAGTAAGTACTAACGGCAACATTGATTTTAATACGCTACTCATCCTAGCTGATCTCAAGGAAATCATATATGCGTTGGTATAAGGATCTATCAATAAACCAAAAACTTATCTACCCGAGTCTACTACTTGCTGGGGTCGTTATTTTTGCATCTTTCACAGGGATTGTGGGCCTAAAAGCACTAAAACAAAGTGCAGATAAACTGGCATTAGAATATTTACCTAGCCAATCCCTGCTGCTACAAGCGGATAAAGAGTTATACCAAGCGCAAGTGGCAGAAAGAAGTCTAATGTTTGTTAATGTTGGAACAGACTCCTACAACCAACTTTTGAAGCAACACAACCAAAGTATTGAGCTAGTCAACCAACACTTAACACATTTTGCCAAGGTAACAACAAGCCAGCAGGCTCTAAATCAACTCACAGAGTTAACCCAAACCTTTAATGAATGGCAAAAAATAACCAATGAAATTAGTAATCAACGCACTAACAATGGCCGAAATGGTCGCACCACAGCAATAGATTTAAGCTTTGGTCAAGGTGCAACCCTCTTTGATAAGCTCCATGTACATATCAGTCATCTGACCGATGAGCTAAATAGCCATACAAAGGGTGCCGTAGAACAAGTTGAAGCTGATGCCCTAGAAGGACAAAAACTACAACTTGTCGCCCTTGCAATCAGCATTATTATTTGCGCCATCTATGTCATAGCATTACCTAAATTAATTAGTCGGCCACTCGCTGTTTTATTGGCGAAAATTCATGATATTACCGATGGTGATGGAGACTTAAGAGCAAGGATTAACTTAACCTCCAAGGATGAGCTTGGAGACTTAGCCCGTGCCTTTAATCATTTCCTGGACAATCTGCATAGTATTATTTCGCAGTTTAAAGACTCGACCGCCAGGCTTACGCTATCAGCACAAGGGCTTGCCCACGCCAGCGAAATGGCCAAGCAAACCTTAAGGACACAGGAAGAAACGACTCGGAAAGTGGCTGATGCAAGCGACCATATTGCAGCCTCTGTGCAAGAGGTTTCAAGCAGCGCTAACCATGCAGCAGAGGCGGCTAAACAGGCTGACAACTTTACCGCCACAGGCCAAGAAAAAGTACAAAACACCATAGCTGTTATCCGACAACTCGCCCAAGATGTTAGCCAAGCAGAAAACCAAATTAACAAGCTAGAGCTCGAAGGGCAGCACATAGGAAAAGTACTTGAAGTGATTCAAGCTATCGCCGAACAAACCAATTTACTTGCCCTAAATGCTGCTATTGAAGCCGCTCGTGCAGGAGAACAAGGCCGAGGTTTTGCCGTCGTGGCCGATGAAGTGCGCTCTCTCGCCTCCAAAACCCATCAATCAACGGAGGAAATAAAACTGATGATAGCGAATGTCCAAAATGGCACTCAAAGTGCCGTTGCAGCTATCAATATCGGTAATCAAAAAGCGATTGCTAGTGTGGAAGCCGCCAGCAATGCTGGAGAAGCTTTGGCTCATATTGCGGAAATGGTGAGCGAAATCAGCGAAATGAATAATCAAATCGCGCTTGCCGCGAAAGCACAGTCAATAATGGAAAACGAAAGCCATCACAATATTCAGCATATTGCAGAGCAATCAGAAGAGAGTCGACATACAACAGACGAAATCCATGCTGCAAGTATCCAACTTTCAACCATGGCCAATGAACTAACAGCCTTAGTCAGCCGCTTTAAGTTATAGCGATTGATAACGTGTAAGGGATGAGATTGATTAAATTGATAACGCGAGTTGGGTTTGCAATGGATCAACCTTCGCAATCGGTGATTTATCAGTAAGTCCCACAGCCACGCCGAGTAGCCGAATCCCCCTCCCTTCTTGCCTTGTCATTGCCTGGGATAATAATTCGTAAAACATCATCACAGACACATCATTACTGCGATGTTCAATGGTTGTTTGTTTAAAGTCACTGAATTTAAGCTTCACCACCTGCTTATGGATTTGTCGATCCTTGGCACTACGACTTAGGCGAGTTGATAACTCTTGTATTAATCCAGGCATCACTTGCTGGCACTGCTCGAGGGTATAAATATCCTGCGCCAACGTAGTTTCAACGCCGACAGATTTACGCTCGCGACTCACTGATAACCCACGCTCATCAATCCCATGGGATCTTTCAATTAATACGGCACCAAATTTGCCAAAACGAGTAATAAGGTCTTGTTTTGGATAAGTTTGTATATCTCCGCAAGTATTTAACCCCAAAGAGGAAAGTTTTTCTGCGGTGACTTTCCCCACACCGGGGATCTTGCGTAGGGATAAGGTTTTAATGAACTCAGGAACCTTGTCGGGCGAAATAACATACAAACCATTAGGTTTATTTAAGTCAGAGGCCACCTTGGCGAGGAATTTAACAGGAGCAACGCCAGCCGAAGCAGTAAGCCCTGTTTCGGCCAAAATATCATGGCGAATCGCTTCAGCAATCAGAGTTGCAGAGCCCTTAAACAGCTTGCAATCGCTAACATCTAAGTAGGCTTCATCGAGGGAGAGGGGTTCAATCAATTCAGTGTATCGAGAGAAGATAGCGCGAATTTGTTGCGATATATCCTTATAGACCTGCATTCGACCGGGGACAAGAATTAAGTCTGGGCACAGTTTAAGCGCATAAGCCGTTGCCATAGCGGAGCGCACACCAAATCGGCGCGCTTCGTAATTACAGGTGCTGATAACCCCTCGCCGCTCACGGCTCCCACCAACGGCTAACGGTTTACCACGGTATTCGGGAAAGTCTCGCATTTCCACCGCAGCAAAGTAGCAATCCATATCAACATGAATGATTTTTCGCACTAAAGGTTCCTCCAACACCCAAAATACTGTATATAAAAACAGTGATCAAGTATCTAGGACATATTTACGCAGTCGCGAAGTTCACCTATCGACTCAAGCATCCTTATCCAAGTATAACATTCCCAAAAAAACCAAAGGAGCGCTAAGGCTCCTTTGGTTTTAAAACAACAGCATTTAAATTTTAAATTGACCAATATTACGTGTCAGTTCTCGAGTTGCTTGCTCAAATCCTTGTAGACTTTGGGAGAGATCTTGGCTTGACAATAGGGATTGATCGGATAAACCACGCACGCTCACCACGTTTTGCGCCACTTCATCGGCAACCACTGCCTGCTGGCCTATCGCCACAGTAATTTCCACCGTTTGCTGCTGGATAGACGTAATCGCACTGGCGATGTCGCTGAGGGCTTGCTCGACTTGCGTGGTTAAGTCTTGCCCTACTCTTGCCTGCTCAACCCCTGATTCCATCACTTGTTCAGCCTGAAGCGCACTTTGTTGCAGAGTTTGGATAATGCCTTGAATATTGGCGGTAGAATCTTGGGTACGCAAAGCCAGCGTGCGCACTTCGTCAGCAACAACGGCGAAGCCTCGACCTTGATCACCCGCCCGCGCCGCCTCGATGGCCGCGTTCAATGCCAGCAAGTTAGTTTGGTCGGCAATATTGCGGATCACGCTCAAGACTTCACCAATTTGCTCTGAGCTGCTTCGTAGCCGCTTAATCACATTAGCCGCTTCGATGACTTGAACCGATAATGCCTTCATCCCTTCGGTCGCACGGGACACAATTTGCGTACCGTCAAGGGCCTGAGTCTGTGCCTTTTCGGCAAAATCATTTGCACGTTGAGCACTTATCGCCATTTCTTGGCTCGTCTGCGCCATTTGAGTTGCTGCCGTCGCGACAGAATCGATTTGTTGTTTTTGCGATGACACCGACGAGACAGCTAAATCACACACTTGGCGCGCATCCATCACTCCAGTGCCGACCTCTTGGGTTAAGCTACGGGTATGCAGCAACATTTGCTGAACCTTTTCAGCAAAACGATTGAAAGCATCACCCAGTTTACCTAGCTCATCTTCCCGTTCCATTAAAATGCGTTGGGATAAGTCACTGTCACCCTCGGCAATGTCTTCCATCGCATCGAGTAACTTGCTGAGCTGGCGTCTAAAGGGTAATAACATCAACCAAACAGTAATCCCCACTAACAGCATGATCCCTAATGCAACAAAACAGGCATTCCAAAAGGCTTTGGTAACAGGCGCTTCAATTACTTCATGGGGCAACATAAAGGCTAAATGCCACTTTTGCTTAGGATAATCCCCGCCTACAGTCACAAAGGTCACTCGCTGTGATACGCCATTAAAAGTAACTTCGGCAAACCCCTGAGGCTCGCGCTGCATTTGTTGCATTAATGCTGTAAAACCGGAGGTATCTTTAAATTGGCTATCAATTTGATTGGCAAGTGAGCCGGGAGGGAATTTATCCGAGAATCCTGGGAAATACACAAGCTTACCTTCATCCGTCATCAGGAAGGCTTGGCCATAGTTGCGGTATTTAATCGGTGCTAATAGGTTTTTACCAATGGTATCGATCAGAATATCCATACCACCAATGCCAATAAGTTCGCCATTAGCACTATAGACTGGGGTTTTAACCGTTGCAGAAATAGAACCATCGTTGGCATCGACCGCAGGATCGCCCACAAACAGGCCATGTTGATCAATCGCCTCCTGCCACCAAGGACGCTTATTGGTGTAATAATCAGGATCGCCATCGAAACGGCCATTAAGGTCAAAATACTCAAAGGTGTTTGCCGAACCAAAGAATACTGATTTCACATCGCTATCACGGTCGGAAAACGAGCGAAAATAACGAATAATATCTTGATATTGCTGATCCTGCGCCAGATTACTGCCTCGGGCATGATACTGACTAAACCAGTTGATAAGCCCAGGCTCGGCAAATACCGAGTGGATTACTTGCCCCTTGGCAACAAAGTAACCACTGATCTCATTGGCTTTTAAGGCTACAAGTGCCGAAATGTCGGCATCCACCTGCTTACGTGTATTATTACTTTCTTTATTCACGAGCAAAGCGGCAACTAAAGTAAGTAGTACAGCGAGGGCACCGACGATAGTTACCACTAACTGCAAACTTAGAGAACGTTTTATATATCTCATTCATCTTCCCGTCTGGTTAACCAACCACTTAACATAAAAGCCTGCAAAAACAGCTTCACACGGTAACAATTTTTACCCGCCAACAACAGCCAAAATGATGAGAAAAAACGTAAACAAGTATTTGTAAAGAATAGACATTAATGACATAACAGGAATCGCTAAACAATCCACCTCAAACAGAACATCTCATTACTACAGCTAATTTTTACAGAGTGTTAGACTAAATACTCAAAATCCCAAAACAAAGGCCAGTCATAAAATGACTGGCCTTTGTGCTTGAGCCGCGCAATCGGATATTGTTACATCTTAGTTTGCAGATAATTCGCTAAACCAATGCGGTCAATTAAACCGAGCTGTTTCTCTAACCAATACATATGGTCAGATTCGGTATCATCGAGTAGCACTTCTAAGATCTCACGGGTTTGATAATCTTTTTTCTGCTCACACAACGCAATGACTTTACGTAAATCATCGGCCACCTTGTATTCATAGGCGAGATCGTTACGCAGCATCTCTTCGACAGTCGAGCCAATGTTGAGCGCTTCCCTTGCAGCCACATTGGGCACACCTTCGAGGAATAAGATACGCTGCACCAGTTTTGCGGCATGGGCTTTCTCATCATCCGACTCATGGGCAATACGCTCATAAAGTTCGTTGAGTCCCCAATCTTCGTACATATGAGCATGGACAAAATACTGATCCATCGCCGATAACTCTCCGGTTAGGAGTCGATTTAACGCATCGATGACGTCTTTATCACCTTTCATATTCAGCTCCTATGACTCACTAATTTGCGATTGAAGATAGTTTTGAATGCCTGTTAAGCTAATCAGCTCCTGCTGTGACTCGAGCCAATCTAAATGCTCTTCTTCATCTTCAAGAATATCTTCGAGCAGATCGCGACTGACATAATCCTGCTCAACTTCGCAGAGTGTAATGGCATCCCGCAACAGCGAGAGTTGTTCCTGCACCATGGCTAAATCGCAATCGAGCATCTCTTGAGTGTGCTCGCCAATACGCAGTTTTTCGAGCTGTTGTAGATTCGGTAATCCCTCTAAAAATAATACCCGCTCAATAAGCTTATCGGCGTGTTTCATATCTTGGATGGATTTCTTGTATTCGACGTGGTTTAGCTTCTCCAGCCCCCAATGCTTGAACATTCTGGCGTGGAGAAAATATTGATTAATGGCCGTTAACTCACAGGTAAGCACCCGATTGAGTTGTCCCACCACTTTTGGATGACCTTTCATAAGTTACGATCCTTGATATGAGTGAAAGATTGATCTAAATCAAGCTTCTAGCCTAGTACAGTTTTCAAGCTAACTCAAATTTTCTTTATTTTTCACAAACTTAAAGATAAAAAGCATTCTCATTATCGCTTAGATTAGCCTGCTATCCTCCTCATAAATCAAGGATTAATTTTAACGATGCTAAATTTGAGGCAAAAAAATAGCCTCCAGAGGAGGCTATTTTAGTTGAAGCGGATAATTAAATGATCCGGTCTTTGGTTAACTTCGCTCGGCGCGCTTCTTCAGCGGCCATACGACGCTTACGCTTGTCGCAGGGATCATCACAATCGCAGGCTTTTTCAATCCCTAATACACCTAAACCGCCACAGCTTCCTTCAACGGCTTTGCGCTTGATGAGATAACCTATCGACATAAGCAAAAAGAACAGTAATAAAATCACAAATGCCGCGATAAAAGTGCTCATGTTAACTCCAACTACTTAAGGAAAGGCTTGAAGGCGTCACTGTAGTAGACTTTAAATCCTTCGCCTTGCTTTTCTATTAGCATTATCGCCAAGTGTTCTTTCTTGGCAAGCTCCAATGACGCTTCTGTGCCTAAAACCATCATCGCCGTCGCAAAACCATCGGCCGTCATACATTCTTTATGCAAAACGGTCACAGATGCTAACTTATGATTGATAGGCAAACCTGTACGCGGATCGATTATATGGGTAAAACGTTGACCTTCTTCCTCATAATAATTGCGGTAATCCCCCGACGTCGCCATGGCCATAGTGCCCGGTTCAATCACCTGCTGTACCGCCATGCCCTCATCGGTCGGCTTCTCTATGGCGACACGCCACGAACTGCCATCGCCTTTGGTACCTTTAATGCTCAGCTCGCCACCAATTTCAACTAAGTAACCCGTTGCGTGATATTTATCTAAAATAGTAGCCACTTTATCCACGCCAAAGCCCTTGGCGATAGATGACAAATCCACGTACAAATGGGCGTTATGCTTGCTTAAGCGATTGCCTTCGATAGAAAGCTCACTGATACCCGTTTTAGCCTTAGCTGCATCAATCTCGGCTTGAGTCGGTACTTTGGTTGGGCGCTTATCGGGGCCAAATCCCCATAAGTTCACCAGCGGCCCTAAGGTAATGTCTAAGGCTTTGTCTGTCACGTGATACAAACGCATGCCTTCTTTAACCACTTTGACAGTATCCGGCGACACTTCGACACTTTGCTCAAGCGGTAACTGGTTGAAACGGGACAATTCTGAATTAGGTCGATAGGTCGACATCTGGTTATTGACTTGCTCTAGGGCTAAGTCAATTTCGGCCTGCAATAGCTGGGCCGTGGGCATTTGCTCATTAGGAACCACTTTAATATGGTAAGTCGTGCCCATTGTGCTGCCCGCAAGGGAGATAACCTCATCCTGTTTGCTACAGGCTGAAATAAAAAAGGCTAGACCTACAAGGACCAGCCAGTTCACTGAATGCTTCAACACTGAGGTTTTTAACACAGGGGTTTTTAACGCTAGGGTTTTAAACATAGTGACTAACAACTCTTTTGGATGCCCTTTAATGCAAAAGTTGCAGATGAGAGCTTTACTCCACATCTGCAACTCTTCTCACCTTGGGCTAATTCACATTAGCCGCCGAAGTCATCCAATAGGATGTTTTCGTCTTCGACACCAAGATTTTTCAACATACCGATCACGGCCGCGTTCATCATTGGAGGTCCACACATGTAGAACTCACAATCTTCTGGCGCTTCATGGTCTTTCAGGTAGTTTTCATACAGTACGTTATGGATGAAACCTGTGTAACCATCCCAGTTGTCCTCTGGTTGAGGATCAGACAGGGCCACATGCCATACGAAGTTGTCGTTTTCAGCCGCTAAGCCGTCAAAGTCTTCCACGTAGAACATTTCACGCTTAGAACGTGCACCGTACCAGAAGCTCATCTTACGCTTAGACTTCAGACGCTTCAGTTGGTCGAAAATGTGTGAACGCATTGGTGCCATACCCGCACCACCACCGATAAACACCATTTCTGCATTGGTATCTTTCGCGAAGAATTCACCGAATGGACCAGAAATAGTCACTTTATCGCCAGCCTTTAGGCTCCAAATGTAAGATGACATCTTACCGCATGGTAAGCTCAAGTTACGTGGAGGTGGCGTTGCGATACGCACGTTTAACATGATGATGCCGAACTCTTCTGGGTAGTTAGCCATTGAGTAAGCACGGATCGTTTCTTCGTCAACTTTAGATTCAAGATTGAAGAAACCAAAGTGCTCCCAGTCACCACGGTATTTTGCTGGTACGTCGAAATCAGCATATTTAACATGGTGTGCTGGCGCTTCGATCTGAATGTAACCACCCGCACGGAACGGAACAGATTCACCATCAGGAATTTGCAGCTTCAGTTCTTTAATGAAGGTCGCCTTGTTATCGTTAGAGATAACAGTACATTCCCACTTCTTGATACCGAAGATTTCTTCGTCAAGCTCGATTTCCATGTCGTTCTTAACGTTCACCTGGCAAGACAGACGACAACCTTTACGGGCGTCACCCTTGCTGATGTGGTCCAATTCTGTTGGCAGAATATCACCGCCGCCAGACTTAACCACTACGCGACATTGGCCACAAGAACCACCGCCACCACAGGCACTCGATACGAAGATACCGTTGTTCGCCAGCACGCCTAACAGCTTGCCACCAGCACCGGTTGTAATCGCTTTTTCAGGATCGTCGTTGATGCCGATCGTGATGTCACCGCTAGACACTAGCTTAGATTTAGCGAATAAAATCACTAACACTAAGACGAGGACGATAGCAGTAAACATACTCACACCGAGGTAAACCTCAAGCGGAGTAGATTTAAAAATACCAAGAATATCCATTAACTTATCCTTAGAAGGTCCAATTCAAGAAGCCGTTTGGTGTCTCTTACAGAGACACACCAGAAAACGACATGAAACCTAAGGCCATTAAACCAGCGGTGATAAAGGTAATACCTAAACCACGTAGGCCATTGGGCACATCGGCATACTTCAGCTTCTCACGGATACCGGCCATCAATACGATAGCTAATGCCCAACCTACTCCAGAGCCGAAACCAAACACCACACTTTCGCCCAGTTTGTAGTCACGCTCAACCATGAATGATACCGCACCGAAAATCGCACAGTTCACAGTGATCAGAGGTAAGAAGATACCTAACGCGTTGTACAAAGGAGGAAAGTACTTATCCAGTGCCATTTCCAGAATTTGAACTAAAGCCGCAATCACACCGATAAAGGTAATGAATTTCAAGAAGCTTAAGTCAGCTTCAGGTGCACCAGCCCAAGCCAGTGCGCCAGGCGCTAACAGCCCTTGGTAAATAACTTGGTTAGCAGGAACAGAGATAGTTAACACTACAACTACCGCAATCCCTAGGCCCATCGCGGTAGTCACTTTCTTTGATACCGCTAAGAAAGTACACATACCTAAGAAGAAGGCCAGTGCCATGTTTTCAATGAAAACAGAGCGAATTAACAGGCTAATATAATGTTCCATCTCAATTACCCTTTTGCTTCAACTTGCTCTGGCTTATAGGTACGAATAATCCAAATCAGCATACCGATTAGGAAGAACGCACTTGGCGGCAGTAATAGCAAACCATTTGGTTGATACCAACCACCATCAGAGATCTTGTGCAGGATTTCAACACCGAACAGAGAACCGTTACCAAACAGTTCACGCACGAAGCCAACGGCTAACAGAATCGCACCGTAACCTAAACCGTTACCGATACCATCCATAAAGCTCATCATTGGTGGTGTTTTCATCGCATAGGCTTCAGCGCGTCCCATTACGATACAGTTCGTAATTATAAGACCCACGAATACCGATAACTGCTTAGAAATCTGATAAGCATAAGCCTGCAGCAATTGGTCAACCACAATTACCAGAGAGGCAATAATGGTCATCTGCACGATAATACGTACGCTACTAGGAATATGATTACGGATCATTGAGATAAACAGGTTCGAAAACGCTGTTACCGCAGTTAATGCCAACGCCATTACCAGTGCAGTTTCGAGCTTGCTCGTTACCGCTAACGCACTACATACACCAAGGACTTGTAATGCAATCGGGTTGTTGTTGACGATAGGTCCAGTCAGAACCTGTTTCAGTTCTTTAGCGTCAGACATTAGCTGAGACCTCCATTGCGTGCTTTTTCAATGAAACTCGCAAAACCTTCTTTACCTAACCAGAACGTCAGAGAGTGTTGAACACCATTACTGGTCAGAGTCGCGCCGGATAATGCATCTACACCGTATTCAGTGGTAGCAACAGCGGGGTTTTTGGTTACGCTAATCGCAATATTACCTTGCGCATCAAATAACTTTTTACCATGCCATTTCGCTTTCCACTGAGCGTTTTGGACTTCACCACCCAAACCAGGGGTTTCGCCTTGCTCGTAGTAAACTAAGCTTTGAATCGTGTTCAGATCAGCATCTAACGCGAGGAAAGCATACATAGTCGACCACAGGCCATAACCATGGATAGGCAGGATCACACTGGTTAACTTACCTTGATCGTCGCGAACCAGATAAACCACTGCATCTTCTGAAACACGCTTAACTGAAGCGATATCGTTTTCAGGTACAAATGAGGTTTTCACATCGCGAGACGCTTTGCGTTGATCAAATGTATTGGCGTCAACACCTTCAACCCAATCACCGGTTTTTAAGTTTACTAACTTAGCTTCGATATGCTTACCGTAAGTTTCCAAAATTTGCGCTTTGGTCACTTTACCAGCTTTAGTGTCAATCAGACCTGCAGCTTCCAGAATGTACTTTTGCTTATCAAGCAGTTTGTTTTCTGCTTGAGTTGGGCGCAGTAATACTGCCGCAGTCGACACAAATATCGCACAAATTAGACATAAGCCAACGACGATAAATAGCGTTCTTCCGAACGAATCTCTATTACTAGCCACGAGCAATCCTCCGCTTGATATTTGCCTGAACCACGAAGTGGTCGAACAATGGCGCGAACAAGTTAGCAAACAGAATCGCTAACATCATGCCTTCTGGGAACGCAGGGTTAATCACGCGGATAAACACAGCCATTGCACCAATCAAGATACCGTATGCCCATTTAGCTTGGTTAGTGAATGACGCAGACACTGGGTCAGTCGCCATAAACATCATGCCAAATGCAAAACCACCTAACACTAAGTGCCAGTACCAAGGCATTGCAAACATTGGGTTAGTGTCGCTACCCACAACGTTCAGCAGCGTAGAAATGGCAATCATACCCAGCATTACACCACCCACGATGCGCCATGATGCGATACGGGTATAGATGATGACCAAACCACCTAAAAGAATCGCTAGCGTAGACACTTCACCGACAGAACCCGGAATGAAACCGAAGAACGCATCCCACCAGTTTTGGTTGAAGGCATAATCCAAATTGCCCGCAGCAGCTTGACTCAGTGCAGTCGCACCAGAGTAACCGTCAGCCACAACCCATGTAGCGTCACCAGACATGTTCAATGGGTAAGCGAAGAACAGGAATGCACGACCGGCCAGCGCTGGGTTTAAGAAGTTACGCCCTGTACCACCGAACACTTCCTTAGCCACAACCACACCGAAGGTGATACCTAGTGCAACCATCCATAATGGAATAGTGGCTGGCAAAGTTAAGGCGAACAGGATAGAGGTAACGAAGAAACCCTCGTTAACTTCATGACCGCGGATAGAGGCAAACAACACTTCCCAAATACCACCGACAGCAAACGTCACCGCGTAGATAGGTAGGAAGAAACAGGCGCCATACCACATTAATGCAGGCCAACCAGAGTTTGCTGTCAGTTCGGTACCGAACATGCCAAACAAGCTCACTTGCCATACATCTGGGGTCGCAAAACCCGCAATTAATGCGAGTTGTGCTTGTAAACCTACGTTGTACATACCGACGAACATCGCGGGAAATGCACAGGCCCAAACCGTAATCATCATACGTTTTAGGTCAAGGTTATCGCGAACATGGGTTTTTCCCTTGTTCACTTTACCTGGCGTATAAAAAATGGTGTATGCCGCTTCGAAGAGGGCATAAAACTTTTCGTATTTACCGCCTTTCTCGAAGTCGGGTTCAATACGTTCGAAAAAATCTTTCAAGCTCATTAGCCTTCCCTCTCGATCGTATCTAAACAGTCACGCAGATATGAACCGTAGTCATATTTGCCTGGACATACGAACGTACACAGTGCGAGATCTTCTTCATCTAACTCTAACGCGCCTAGGGTAGCCGCACCGTCAAAGTCACCCGAAATCAGGTCACGCAGTAACATTGTAGGAAGAATATCCAGAGGCATTACACGCTCAAAGTTACCGATTGGCACCATTGCACGGTCCGAGCCACCAGTGCTCGTTGTCATATTGAACAAACGAGAAGAACTTAAGTGACCAAGGAATGCGCGAGTGATAGAGAACTTGTTGGCGCCAGGCAATACCCAACCCAAAAATTCTTTTTCAGTACCTTCTTCAAGCAGACTGACCTGCATATGGTAACGGCCTAAATATCCTTGAGGACCAACTGCAGTACGGCCATTCAGCACAGAGCCTGAAATGAAACGCACGTTACCATCTAAGGTTTCGCCAGCAGTCAACTCAGTCATGCTTGCACCTAAAACAGTGCGAACCAAACGTGGCTTAGCTGCTTTAGGACCGGCAATTGCAACCACACGTTCGGTATTCAGTTGACCCGTCGTAAATAGCTGACCAATGGCTATTACATCTTGGTAACCGACATGCCAAACAGTACGTTTTGCAGAAGCTGGAAGTAGGAAATGGATATGAGTACCAACAAGACCTGCAGGGTGAACACCGGCAAATTCTTCAACTTGGGCGTTTGCGGCAGGGATATCGGCGCCAGGCGCTTTGCAAAGGTAAACTTTACCTTCGGTAAGTCTTGCTAAGACTTTAAGACCATTAGCAAAATCTTCTTTATGCTCGCGGATCACCACTACGGGATCGGCAGCATGGGGTTGCGTATCAATGGCGGTTACAAATATACCCGCAGCAGAAGAATCTACGGCTGGCACTTTGCTGAAAGGACGAGTACGCAATGCAGTCCATAAACCTGACTCAATCAGGTTGTCACGGACCAGTTGCGAGTCAAGCGTATCAAGAGCAGTGGCGTCATACTTAGCAAAGGAAACGCTTTCGTTACCTTCCACTTGAATAACAACAGACTGCAGCACACGCTGGGCGCCCCGGTTAATGTCTAATATAGTACCACTGGCTAAAGCCGTATATTTTACGCCAGGATTTTTCTTATCTTCGAAAATCACCTGACCTTTTTGTACTTTATCGCCCACTTTGATCTTCATCGTTGGACGTAAGCCAATATACTCTTCACCCAAAGTAGCTACATGTTTAATGGCTGGGCCATTATGGATAACTTGCTCTGGTCCGCCTGCTATAGGCAGTTCCAATCCTTTCTTAATTGTAATCATATCCACAAGCACTACGTTTTGAAGGAAAGACAATGCGCCGCGTTCCTGCTAAATACGTAGGTTTTAAACAAAACCTACTGCATTGAGCTAGCGCAGATTTATCACAGAAATGCGATCGCAATCACGCTGGTCGCGCGCATTTTACCCCAATTGCCGTGCCATCGCCACGAAAATTATAGGTGTTTTCAAACCTAAAATAAGGATTTAAAAGAATCATGCACTACAGCGTTCACCTTCCGACCGAGTGAGGGCTCAGAAAGAGAGAGTATTACGGTCACTAAATACTATAACATTAATTTTAAAAGAATTAATTTAGCAAAAGGTCGATATATCAAGATAACCAGAAATATAAATACCTTTTCGCTTTCTTGCTGAACAAACGTCAAACAAGATTTAACTCAGTTTAGAAACGCCATTGATAGCCCAAATAGCTGATCCGTCCATTTTCTACTCGAATTCCGCTATTTGATGCTGAGGTTACCAAGGACTCATCAAGTAGATTTTCGACCCGAACATACAATCGATGGTGCTTATCAATATCGTAATTAGCCGCTATATCGGCACGCCATTGACCGTCAACACGCTGCAACTCACTACCATACTGACTGAAATCACGCTCAGATTGATAAGCAGCAACAAGGTTTAATTGATATTGGGCGTATTCAATCCCCGCACTCAATTGCAATTGATGCTCGGGTAACCAAGCCAGTTTGTCGCCCTCCAGGACGCAACCTTGGATATCGGTGCAGGTGCTCGTCTGATATTCAGCGCTAAGATACTGATAGCTTAAGCCTAAGGGCAATTCAAATTCACCCAGCATCCACTGATAACCTAGGCCGAGTTCAATCCCATAGCTGAGCACATCAGGAATATTCTCTTGGGTGAGTAGACGACTATCAACACACATGGAATAGCTATCACAATCAACATGTAGATTATCAAATTCTTGCACATAGGCGCGCAAATCGGCCTTAATCCCTTCGCTCGCATATTGGGCGCTGACTTGATAATGGAGTGACTCCTGTGCTTCCTGAGTAAGATTGCCTGCACTCGCGGCTGCCCACGCTCGGCGGATATCAGTACTAAAGCGCCAATCGCCAGCGTCATACAGCACACCAAATTGTGGCATCCAATCGCTATCAGAAAAGTCCGCTTCATCAAGCCCTGCAAAGACTAAGCTAAGCTCACGATTGACACTGACATGCTCGTAAGTAAGCCCTAACTTGATTTGCATACCTTGCCAACGCCATAAAGAGTCGATTGCCGACGTCAGCGCAGTGGCATCATCGGTGTAGGCTAACACCGCATTAGACTCATCACGCACTATACTTCTGTCCGCTTGCCACAAAGCCGTTTGATCACCGAAACGCATTTCGGCTTTATCGGTATGATAACGAGCACTGTAGGTAATTTGATGCTCTCCATATTGGTTTATCGCCTGAGTCTGAGCACCAAACGCACTGTAATCATTATCTTGTACCAACATATTGATATCGGCACCATTAACACTGGGATTTCGGTCAAAGGCGGCAATGTCGTAAAGGGTTCCCAAGCCAATATTTTGCCCATTAAACACGCCAAGCTGATCCAGTTGTTGTGAATATGATTGATAGTAAAAGTCGCTAATCACTCGACTGTCACCCAAATCCACTTGATGTGATAACTGGTATTTATGCTGTCTCCCTTGGTGGGTATCTTGTGCTGTAGCGGAATATAGCTGTAATGGATCTTGCTGCCAGTCGGCAGCCGTTATCCCAAGCAATGAGCGATAACTATCGTCATCGATAAATTGATAGGTAAATTCAGTTTGCTGTGGACTGCGAGCACCAAGCAAGCTCGTGGCGTTGACCTTAAATAAGATATCCGTTTTTTTTCTGTCAGCATCACTGCCGTTTAAAAAATTCGCATCGCCTTGTTGTTTTAAATAATTGGCGGCAAATAAGGCTCCGTATTCTTTTTGCTTAACGCCCCAACGCAGGCCAGCATTTACATCGGAATCCGTTGTCCCCTCAATTTGAACACTGCCGGATTGCGGGCGCTCAATAATGTTAAGGCTTTGATAATCTACAACCCCAAACGCTCCCTGACCACCAACAGCCATATTGGCCAGTGGTGTAGTCGTCACACTTTGCTGTAATAAAAGATGGGGTAAGAGTTGCAGTTGAGGGGCTGAGTAAGGCGCAGGTGAGAAATACACCCGATCTTGCATTACAGCGACACCTTGGCTGGCAGAACGCATACTGATATTGGCGGAATTGCCACTATGGTCGGCTCGAAGCAAGGTTAAGCTATTAAGATTGCTTAATTGCATCGCATCATCGCTGGAATGGTACTGATCATTGAGCTTGGCTAAATCGAGCGTTTGAGAATAAAGGGGATTTGCATTGAGTGAGTTAGCGTAAATACAGGAAACCGCCAGCGCGGTCAGCGACATGACAAAATAGCGACTTGGCATACCAAGCTCCCAAAATTTTTGTTAGCGTACGGCGTTTGTTGTTATTTTGTAAAATAGCGGAATTAGTTCGAAAAAAAAAGCGACTAATGTCGCTTTCTTGACGCTTTCGCATTAAGCCCATATTTGTGGCTTAGAGTTTACCTAAAATCTCATCACTGAGTTTTAAATCATCGTTGCGGTTAACACTCACACCAGCAGCGATAATATTGCGTGCAATTTCCTGTGCTTGCTCCAAAGAGTGCATCTCGTAGGTACCGCATTGATATTCGTTCAGCTCAGGAATTTCAGATTGTTCAACAACTTTCAGCACATCTTCCATAGAAGCAAGCCAAGCATCAGCCACTTGATGTTCAGTGGGCACACCAATCAGGCTCATATAAAACCCAGTGCGGCAGCCCATTGGCGAAATATCAATAATTTCCACATCATTGCCATTTAGATGGTCACGCATAAAGCCTGCAAATAAATGTTCCAAAGTGTGAATACCACGCTCGCTTAGGATATCTTTATTCGGCGCGCAAAAACGTAGATCAAATACTGTGATCGCATCACCTTTGGGGGTAGTCATATGTTTGGCGACACGCACAGCAGGTGCATTCATTCGAGTATGGTCAACAGTAAAGCTATCAAGTAATGGCATAGGGATCTCCAAATTATCAGGGCGATACAACGCCACTGTCGCTATCTATTTATATGAGTGCAAGCATAACACCAAACAGTAACAAGTTAACGCAAGATGAAATCATCTCATATCAGTAAGGTGCTAATATGAACATTTTGGGTAAATAGCCATCATTAATGCTGTCGTTGTTGGCTGTAGGCATCTTCAGAAATCTTATGGTATTCACGCACGCCTTGCTCATAAGCATGATAAGCCCTATACACTTTGTCCATCATGGGATCTTGTTGCGCCTGCTCTGCAATCACCTGTTGTGAGATCCGTTCAAGTTCAGTTAACACAGCAGACGGAAACGCCTTAAGCTCTACCCCTTCCTCTTTTACGAGAGTTTCAAGTGCACTGACATTACGCGTGGTGTATTCATCCAACATATCTTGATTAATGGCACGTGCAGCCGTCTTAACGATGGCTTGCAAATCTTTAGGCAGATTCTCAAAAGCGTCCTTGTTAATTAAAAACTCCATATTGGAACCTGGTTCATGCCAACCGGGATAGTAATAATATTTAGCCACTTTATGTAAGCCAAAGGCGAGATCATTCACAGGCCCAACCCACTCAGCCGCATCGATTGAACCAGTTTGCAGAGCACCATAGAGTTCTCTTCCTGGCATATTGACGGGCACAGCACCGACACGTTTAAGCACCTCACCACCGAGTCCTGGCATGCGGATCTTCAATCCTTTAAAGTCAGCTATCGTATTAATGGGTTTATTAAACCACCCCCCCATTTGCATTCCCGTATTACCACCAGCCAGAGGGATAATGCCAAAGGGACGATAGACTTCCTCCCACAGCGCCATACCACCACCATAATGTAACCAGCCGTTCATCTCTTGTGCTGTCATCCCAAAGGGAATTGAAGAAAAAAACTGGGAGGCGGGGGCTTTGCCCTTCCAATAATAGGAGGCTGCATGCGCCATCTGGATTTTACCTTGGCTAACGCCATCGAATACAGCAAAGGCAGGCATTAATTCTCCCGCGCCGTAGACGCTAATGTGCAATCGGCCGTGGGACATCTCATCGACAAGCGTGGCAAAACGCTCAGGGGCCATGCCTAACCCAGGAAAATTTTTTGGCCAAGAAGTGGCTAAACGCCATTCAATCACCTCTTTAACAGGAGGCCTTTCAGCAACGGAAATAGACTCCGCATGTTGAGATGAGGGATTACAGCCAGTCACGCCAAAAAACAATACCGCAAATAACAGCCCCCCCAAATAACGCATCACGCAATCCCCGCAACAAAAACTGTTAACCACATGAAAAATAGCACTCTTTTTGTAGAAAATAGGCGCTTAACTCGATAAATAGAACATATTGTTAACACAGAATATTCGACAGGGGAACCTAAGAATGAGACCAATTTGACTTAAAACAAAAAGCCACTTTATTAAAGTGGCTTTTTGTTTTAAGCATGACTCGTCCTAAATAGCGTTAATTAGCCGCGACAATTGGGGGTTTTAGGCACCTCGACGTTCGTCGCCCATTCACTTTGAGTAAAGGTATGAATAGAAAGCGCGTGGACACCATTAGCTAACTCATCGGCTAAACAGTTGTTCACTAAGCGATGACGGGCAAGCAAACGGAGCCCTTCAAATTCATCGCTGACCACCACAACTTTAAAGTGAGTCTCTGAATTAGGAGGTACATGATGACGATGGCTTTCGTTTAGCACTTCTAAATAGGTTGGTGAGAAGCTCTCAGTTAACTTCTGATTGATGGTCTCAGCCACGGTGCTCTGCACTTGGGTATTGGACATATTCAACTCTCAATATGGGTAAATCCAGTGGCCGCAGAGTACTGCTTCAAGTATAAAAGATCAAATTTCAGCGCCCGTTTTGCAACTTAAAACCTAACAAATCCGACAACATTTTGAATTCAATAACCTTTCAATTATCCATGATAATTAACGATAAGTTGCCTAAATGTGTAGTTCCAACGAGGCTCTATGATCTTTAGGCGCTTAGGTACACTGTGCAACCAATCACGTTGCATAGGCCAGTGCATAATTAATAAATCACCACTATGTAAACTAATCGTGTATTTAAGCTTGCTATGTTTATGTTTAATCACAAAATCACGAGTCGCACCTAAGCTGATTGAGGCAATATCGCTGCCGTGGGCAATTTCAGGTTCATCATCACTATGGGCTCCCATACAATCCTGGCCATCGACGTAACGGTTAACTAACACCCCATTACTGCCAAGGCTAAAATCTCGCTGCAATTTATCGCGTAATTTTTGCAGATACTGAGGCCAAGGCAAGGCGCGAATAAATAGCCCCGAATACATATAGTCACATCCCAAATCGCCATACCAAACCTGCTGGCGAGGGATCGAATGGTATCGTCCAAACACTTGAATTTGCGGGCGAGTAAGCGGATATGATTGCGCCTCATTAATCAACGCATTTTGCTGCGCCTTACCTAGATAATCCCGCACTAAGGTGATAGGTGGTTCGAGTTGTCCAATATCGAGGCTTTCGATGGCAAGCACATCATCAGGTGTATCCAAAGGATAATCCTCAAATTCGAATCCTAATTCAGCTTGTTTCATACCCCCACCTTATTCACAGTTCGCTCTTTCGACAATCAGCCTAACGCCAATGATAGTAGTGTTTTACGTAGGTTTGCGCAGCGTTGCGAGTCAACAGTGTATCCAGCCTCAGTCTGAGGATTCAAATTTGACCAGTAAACTTGGCTGCCATGGTACGGCATCAAAGGCATACCTCAAGGTCTACAAACTAAGGCAAACATCGCAAGCGGCCATGAAATCTGCGATAATCAGCGCCTTATTTTTATTGGCACAACACAACATGACGACACAATTTTCAGTAGCAGGAATAGAACTCGAACTATTTCGCTATCCCGCATCGCAGGAATCGAATCTTCAAGCGTGGGATGCCGCAGACGAGCATTTAATCAATAGTTTGATTGAAGGTGAACAACCAGCTGTGCCAACGGCCATTATTAACGATAGTTTTGGCGCCTTAAGTTGCGCCCTCTCGCGTATCAATCCCAACTGGCCGCTTCGCGTTGAAACCGATGCCAGAACCAGTTTTTTAGGTGCCGAGCAAAATCATCATCGCAATCAATTGCCGATGGATAACCTGCAATGGTTTACCAGTCGCGACACCTTGCCTCAAGATGTCGCCTTAGTGTTGATGAAATTACCGAAGAATCTCACCTACTTTGCCCACCAGCTCATGCGCCTGTCGCAGGTATTACCCGCTGGCTGTCGCGTCTTAGTTGGCGCAAAAGCCAAATCAATCAACGCGAGTTTACTGGCATTATTTGCTAAACACTTGGGGCCAGCGAGCGCCAGCCTTGCTTGGAAGAAAACCCGCGTGATCACTTGTATTAGTGATGGTAAGCCAAGAACACTGCCAAATGAAATCATTTGGGATATTCCAGAGTTTAAACTGAAAATCAGCAACTTAAGCAACGTATTTGCCGCCAACAAGCTCGATATTGGCGCACGAATTATGCTCGATAATCTACCCCAAGGAGAGTTTAAAACGGTTGTCGACCTTGGCTGTGGTAATGGCGTGCTCGGGCTTCGTGCCGCCCAATTATATCCCAATGCCGATATCCATTTTATCGATGACTCCGAAATGGCTGTTGCCTCGGCAAAGGCCAATTGGACAACCAATCAACTCCCCGAAGGCAAGGGACATTTTCATTGGGATGATTGCATGAGCCACTTTCCCGATGATATAGAGCCTGATTTAGTACTGTGTAATCCGCCCTTCCATCAGGGCGAAGCCATTACCGATCATATTGCTTGGCAAATGTTTTTAGATGCCCGTCGTCGGTTAAAAAATGGTGGGATTTTACATATAGTGGGCAATCGTCACTTGGCTTACCATGTGAAATTACAACGCTTATTTAAAAACTGCACCACCGTTGCCTCAAATGGCAAATTTGTCATCCTGCAAGCCCAAAAATAGTCCTTTCTACACCGCGAAACTGGCGCTAGCGATTAGCGCTGTTTTCGCAAAATTAGCTCAGATGCTCATCATCAGAATGTTCTGAACAGCGGCTTTTAACTAGCCGCCGCCCGAAGTTGTCAGTACAATCCGCGAAAGCAAATACATAAAACTAAACAACTTAGACTTTTATGTACCTGATTTATATGGATAGCGTATTTAGGATACTGATATGCAGTTAAAGGATGACGTAGAGCAACTCAAGGCAGAATTGACGCAATTAACGTTGCAGCACCTCGCGCAGCAATCTTCACTTGACCGCCAACTAGCTGAGTTCTCAGCCAAACTCGATTCCTTAAGCTTAAAGCTTGAACAGCAAAATAATGGTTTTATTCACACGAGCAGCATAACTGAGCAATCTGCTACCGAGTCATCCCCGATTGCGATCACAACAGATACCCACGCAATGGCGAGCCATGCCGCTCTGCAGTCCGAAACGGTTTCACATCCTATTAAGTCACAAGCCCCAGCCACGTCACCTTGGCAGGATGATCCATGGCAGCGCCAAACTAACCCGCGCTCTCGCGAGCAACATGATTCGCCACAAGCCACTGATATCGAGCTGATAAAGCAAACTCGGGTAGAACTAGGTGTTCAAGCAACAAGCCAAGTTGAAGCCCAAGTAGAAGCCTTTTTATCGCAAGGCGTTGCCGCAATAATGGCTCCCTTTGTGGCCATAAAAGAACAGCTAAAAGGCTTCTATCAACATTATCAAGCGAAGGGCTTGGGGCCAGTGTTTTTAATGACTGTGGCCGGCATTATTACCCTCACCCTAGGTTTTGGTTATCTGCTGCAATATTCCATCAATCACTGGTTTTCTGAACTCGGTAAAGCATTGCTCGGCTTTGGCTGTGCTAATGCGATAATCGCTGGCGGCATTTTTATCCGTCAAAAACGCCAAGGTATGGCCGACTTTGGCTCGGGAATCGTTGGATTAGGGCTGATCTTAAACTACCTGTGCGCTTATTTTATTGGCCCCTATTTTGAGATTATTCCCAACGGCGCCAGCTTTATTCTATTGCTATTGATTACCTTAGCGGGCTATGGCCTTTCAATGCGCCTCGATGCCAAAGTCATTGCGGTCATCGCCTTAATTGGTGGCTCAACGGCACCAATGATGCTGTTATCCCAAAGCTATGCGCCGCTGCTATATATTCCCTACTTACTGCTGATTGGTACTGGGGCATTAGCACAAAGCCGCAAATTGCAGTGGCCATTACTGCTTGAAATGACCGCCTTATTACATATCGCTTGTATTGAAGCCTTCAGCTATTTTGTCGATTTACCACTCCAGCAATGGCACGGCGAAGCTGTGCTGGCCGTTTTGAGTCTTAACGCGCTCTTTTATCTCTATGGGCTAGCTGGGCTTATCGTTAACTCATCGACAACATCACTAAGCCATAGGGTATTGGCACTGCCGATTGCGTTATTGGCTTTTGTGATTTTTGAACTGACACAATTTACTGAGTTTGCAGGGGAAATCTTTATCGCTAACGCACTAGTCTGCGTAGGGCTATACCTTAAACTTAACAATCGGCTCGCTAAATCCCAATCTAGCCTCTTGCTAGTGTTTGGCGGAAGCTTTGCCGCCTTTGCGGCACTTTATCTGGTAAGCCATGATTTCTTAGGATTAGTATTGCTACTCGAGGCAATATTGCTGTTGTGGATTGGGCTCAACGAAAAACTGATTTCAGTGCGCGCCGAAGCCTATGTCTTGCTAGTGATGGGACTGGCGCTCAATGCCTACAGCCTACTCTCGGGCTTGACCTTACTCGAACTCGGCGGCTTATCGCCAGTGGGTGCCCTTGGCTTCCCCCTTATCGCATTAGCTTTAAGTGCTGGCGGATTGTTATTTACAATCAATCAATTAAAAACTAATGAATCAACACTCTCCACCTTAGAAGGGCAACTCTGTTATCTGCTAAAAGAAAGCCTCAGCGGGTTTTATGTCGCGACGCTATTGATTACAGCTTATCTTGTTAGCAGTGATTACTACCTCGCCATTATGCCACTCCTTAGCCTGTTACTCTTATATTTAAGTAGCAAAGACAAACTGGTGGTCAGTGAGTTTGCCGCCTGGCTATTGCTGCTACCATTGCTATTCGCTGTAATCGAAGGCATTACTCTCTCCGGCAGCATGAGTTTTAGTGCACAGCCACTGATGGCCAAACTCGCGCGGATTGAATTGTTCGCAGCCCTATTATTGGGTCATTATTGGTATCGTAGATGCTATCCAGAATCCTTATTCGCTCAGGCCGCTAAACAGATACAAATCGGCTGTTATCTTCTTTTACCACTGTTTTTATTACCTAAAGTCATCCGCAGTTATTGGGAGTTTACCGCAGCCGCATTCTGGCTTAGCAGCCTATTCAGCCTTGGACTTGCCTATGTGGTTAGACACAAAGCCCTTGAGATTGAAACTAAAATTCTGACCTGGCTTGCCATACTCACCACAGCGAGCTTATGTCTGATTGAAATCTGGCAAGGGCTTATTGCGCTGCTGATTGGCATGCTTGTTATGGGATTTGTACTCATTCGTTATCGCACTCTCCCCGACAGGTGGCGGCTACTATTAACCCTTCAATGGCAACTGAGTCCCTATTACTTTGCACTGCCGTTGGCCGTACTTGTCTATGGATTAAATCGCACTGATGTGGTGGCTTGGTCGATGACGGCTTTAGCGCTCAGTGGCTACTTTGCACTATTACTCCAAAGAGGGACTAACCATACGGGCGAAAAGACCAGCTTATTCGGTCACATTGCCTGTGAAATCCAAGCCGCAGTGCGCTCAAGCTACAGTCTTGCCTACGGTCTTTGCCTTGGCCTAGCGCTGCTGCCTATCCTGCTGCATTTTGAGATATCGTTGAGAGTAGATTTGAATAATGCGTTACTGATCCTCTGCGAATTTACCGCCTTAGCATTGCTTGCCACGCTGATATTACGCCGCGGCGTTGCTATCCGTTTACATCGACGCTTCTTACCGCTGCAATGGTTAAAATGGGGTTGGCATGGATTACTTGCGCTCAGCTATCTCACCTGGAGTTATGTATTTGATAACATGATTGCCGCGCCGCTCAGTGCGATTTTATTAGTGGTGCATGGCAGTGTATTGATGTTTATCAGCTTAAAACCCCAACATGCGGATATGATCCGCCTCGCCGCAGGGATCTTTACCTTAGCCACGCTCAAGGTGTTATTACTGGATATGGCGTCCTTCGAACTGGTGCAAAAAGTCATCGCCTTTATGTTAATTGGAGTCATTTTACTGAGCGTATCTTACTTCTATCAAAAAGCGCGTAACCGCCTTCAAGAAGCAAATGAGTAAGAGACGTTTATCCTTCAAACGCAAAAGGCCGCTTCTACTAGCGGCCTTTTTCAAACACATACGATGATATGACAAACTTTACATCAATGCTTTTTCCAGCGCCTGCGAAACATCGGCGATAATATCGTCGATATGTTCAATGCCGACGGAAATACGAATGAGATCTTCAGACACCCCAGCTCTAGCAAGTTCATTCGCATCCAGCTGTCTGTGGGTGGTGCTGGCAGGATGACAAGCTAACGATTTCGCATCACCAATGTTCACTAAGCGCAAAACCATCTTCAGGGCATCAATAAACTTACCTCCCGCGATTTTACCTTCCTCTGGCGTTACCGCTTTAATACCAAAACTGATGATCCCAGAGGCTTTACCGCCAGTGATCTTTTCACAATTCTCACGGTAAGGACTGCTCGGCAGAGCACCATAATTTACCCAGCTAACGGAAGGATGCAGTATCAAATACTCGGCTAACGCGAGCGCATTAGCACAGTGACGTTCCATACGCAGACTCAGCGTTTCAAGTCCTTGTAACAACAGGAATGCACTGTGGGGTGAAAGTGCCGCCCCCGTATTACGCAGCGGCACCACACGGCAACGTCCGATAAAGGCCGCGGGGCCAAAGGCTTCGGTGTAGACCACGCCGTGGTAGGAAGGATCGGCCTGATTTAGCAAGGAAAAACGTTCTTTATTCGCCACCCAATCGAATTTACCCGAATCGATAATCACACCGCCGATGGTTGTACCATGGCCGCCAATGTATTTGGTGAGGGAATGAATAACGATATCGGCACCATGCTCAAACGGGCGACATAGTACTGGCGTGGCGACAGTGTTATCGACAATTAAAGGCACACTATGTTTATGGGCAATCTCGGCTAAACGTTTAAGGTCGACAATATTACCGGCGGGGTTACCGATAGACTCACAAAATAACGCCTTGGTTTTGGCATCGATTAAAGCTTCAAGTCCTTCAAAATCATCAAAGGCCGCCATCCGCACTTCCACTCCTTGGCGCGGCAGCGTATGGGCAAACAGATTGTAAGTACCGCCATAGAGCTGGCTGGTGCTGACGATATTATCGCCAACCTGAGTTAGAGCTTGAATCGCATAGGTAATAGCCGCCATGCCAGACGCCACAGCAAGCGCACCAATCCCGCCTTCAATGGCGGCAAGACGCTGCTCAAGTACGCTGGTCGTTGGATTCATAATCCGCGTATAAATATTCCCAGCAACTTTTAAGTCAAATAAATCAGCACCATGCTGGGTATCATCGAAGGTATAGGACGTCGTTTGATAAATAGGTACCGCAGCAGCTTTAGTCGTTGCCTCAGACTCATATCCGTGGTGTAACGCCAGTGATTCAAGTTTCATTTTTGCTTCCTTCCCCTGAAAAATTCCCAACCATTGCGCCTAAGCCAACACAAACATTGGGGGCACTTTGCGAAAATAGACACTAAAACCGCACAAGATTTGTGCACTGCACCCAAGCTACCAGACGGCCATCTAGAAGTCTAAACATTTTTATACATAGTGCTTTAAAATTTAACTGCTGCAATTAAAGAACAAGTATTTTGAGTAAAATAAGTTTCACCCATTTATCCGTTATTATATTGTTATTAATATGACAATCATTTTCAGGCTTGCTTTATTTTTTTAGTTGGCCTATGGTATGG
>NZ_JAKZGV010000037.1:0-43459 GCF_022557375.1 Shewanella sp. MM_2022_3 | reverse complement strand
ATACCAAGCGGACAGGTCGAGCTTGTGTAGAGGTATTGTGGGAAGGATGGTTTAGGTTACAAACCATCCTTGAGGGTTACGAATTGGCCATGTCTCTCAATCACGAAGACTTGTGATCAAGAGACAGGACTCTGTCTGGCTTTTTTATTGGGTAATGAATGCTTATACCTTAAATTCAATTCGGGAAATGATCATAGGAATCAGTGGCGCCCAGAACTTTTCTGCAGTTAAACTTTTAGTCGTGGCTTAATTTTTCATCCTTTGGGACTTTCTCAGTCTCAATTCAGGCCAGTAGTTGCGGTAATGGTTCGAGGTGCTAATAGGCTGCATAATGGTTTCTAGCTATCGTATCCCCTCATTGCCTGCCGCAGGCCCTTGCACTGTTACACCAGTGACACGCCGTGAATACGTCCCTGTAGGCTCTACTAAAACATCCATGTTTTAGAAGGTCACTGGCGCAACAATGCTTGATTTGGTGTAACCATTGATAGTCGAGTAATGCCTGTCCTGATCTTCCTGCGAGCGTAAAAGAATAAGAAAGCTAAAATAATATCAACTGATTACCAATCAAACGGTATAAAAACCGCTACCGCAAAAAAGCAAATACCTATAGCATCATTTGTACAAATTGATATGGATGTGGCAACTGCCAAGTCCAACAAGCAATTTATGCCCTACAAACAGTGCTGAGCATAAATACTAAGATGTTAGCTGCAATCTACACACTGAGGTCATATGTCTATACAGGAAGTTGAAGTAACTCTAGAGGAGTTGCAATCACTAGATCAAGATCAAATACTCAATGCATGTAAAAGCCCAGTGTATTATGAATTAGAGTCAGCTTTTGGGAGTATTAAAGACTCTAATGCCGCAAAGTTGCTATCTGCCGCTTGCTCGATGCATCTAAAGCCTGAAAATCCGAAAGCGCCATTTTCACCTAAATTCATAATGCAAGACCGTAGAGGTCTTATTGCTAATGATTTTTCTAAAGAGTCTTTAAACTCACTTTCTCAATTTTGCTCGTTTGTAACAATACCTGAGCTACAAGCACGATTAGCTGATATTTCTTGGGTCACAAAAGTTGGAAGTGTTGAACATGCTTATATGGCAATAGAGGCATATTTAGAGTCTGCAAAAAAATTATTAACAATAGCTGATTCATGGGTTCACCCAGCAGAGCGAATCGAACGTGCATTAAGGTTGAGCTGTATGTTCAGAAGTGACACTCAGCGGCCTGATTTGTTCGAAAAGTTAGTTGACTTCATTACATCTGAGATAAATAGTAAAAAGCTAGATGATAATCCCTTTTATGCTTTACGTTTATTGACGTTATCACATGAATGTGGCGTTGGGAGTGATGACTGGATTCTAAACACAGCAGAGGAAATAGCTCAAACTCGTTTCGAACTAGGTGATTTTAGGACTGCGATAAATGCGTGGGAGTGTGCATTGAACTCAGCACTCTCGACTCGAAATAAAGGTAAACAACAAGAAATCTGGAGAGAAATAGCAGCTTGCCACATCAAAGATTCAGAATTTCAAGATGGTGGACTTATCGCTGCCGGATGCATACTTAAAGCAAGAGATGCATTGTCTAAAGTTCCCAATACTAAGCAAGAAAGACTTGAGCTATATGAGAGAATGAGAGATCACCAAATTGAATCTCTACATCAACTTCATGAGTTTTCAACGCCCGCGCAAGACATTAGTGAAATTGTTCATCAAGCAAAAATTCACGTCCAAGGTAGAGATTTCTTCGATATGCTTTTTAGGCTTGGTGTTCTGGTTTCAAGACCTACAGATATTAACAAGCTGAAAGAGCAAGCAATAGAACAGATGCAAAGTAGCATTGCATGGATGTTTGGTGGAACACATATAGATCACGAAGGTATCACAGTTGCAACGATTCCTGCTGGTATGGGGCTAAATCAAAGTCAAGATGGTCCAGTCACTTGGGCTACAATGATGAGAAATATTGGAATTGATCATCAACTAGCTGTTCAAGGGCAAATACGACCTGCTCTTGATGAACTAATGACTCAACATTATGTTTCTGAATATGCACTAGAGTCGATTTTAAAAAACAGTCCGTTCATACCATATGGGCACGAATATTTTTATATTAAAGGGATTATGTTCGGCCTTGAAGGGGACTTCCTAAGTGCATGTCATCTTCTTATTCCACAGATTGAAAATTCACTTAGGTACGTGGCAAGAAGTCAAGGAGAGGAACCAACAACATTGCACGGTGATGGTTCTCAAGAAAGAAGTGGCCTGAAATATTTATTAGATCATCCAGTTATTCTTGAAGTTTTAGGTCAAGACATTGTCGGAAATCTTCAAGCGATTTTAATAGATAAGATATATGGGGACTTAAGAAACCAAATGTCTCATGGCTATATGCCGGCTGGTCACTTTTATGGTGTTGCACCGGTTTTTCTTTGGTGGTTAATTTTACACATTTTAATGTTGCCTTTAGGTAGTCACTGGAAGAAGTACTACAAACCAGAAAATGCAGCTAACAAAGCCATTAAGCCGGATTCGTAACAGTTGGCTCAGAAAAAATAGGACGAAAATTTACTGTACTGCCATTTTTAAATATCTAGTTATTAATAACTCACTTTCGGGTTTATCAATGGTTAGGGTAATTGAGCATTGCCATAAATTGACCATTCACGGCATGGTAATGCTAGTCTTTTGGATCTGCAGATTATGCTGATTTTCAAAAGGCAAACCATGGTAATGGGCGAGACGACCGTCCGCCCCATGGACGGGGCGGTCGAGCATCCACGGACGGACTAGCTGCGTGTCGGTGAGTCATTACCATGATTGGCCTCACTCCTATTTTGGCCTGATGCCAATCATAACGTCCTCTCAGGGTGATAAAATTTAACAAACCGCCATTCACTGTATAGTTACATTTTAAGTTGTTGTGTTAACAACACCTTTAGCATGAACTTTTAAGCCCATTCCTCCCAAATGAATCAGCTCTAAAGCAGAACTTAAAAACTACCAATGTGAGCGGCTTCAAATTGTGAATAGGCGAGATTTGAAAGCGATATGAGGGGATTGCGCCTAAGAGATAAAAACCTTCATAATCGCACTCAATCAACCGATTTTTTACTTTCTCAAAGTCACTTTCTCAAGGCAACTATGACATTCTCGCTATTAGATATTTCTGCATTGACGTGGTTTATCGTTTCTTGGGCTGGCTATACCGCCTTTGCCCGGCGCAAGGCGAGAGATACCGACTGTATTGCCCGTGGTCTGCATAAGCATAGAATTTACTGGATGCTTGAGTTGATGACCCGAGGAGTGCGGGTAGGCGATGCGGCACTACTGGCAAACCTTGAACGCAATATTGCCTTTTTTGCCTCGACCACGCTATTCGTACTCGCAGGGGTACTAACCCTATTTGCGCAGGTTGAACGCCTTGAGGCCGTGATTGCCACTATTCCCTATGCGACGCCACCAAATCATTCATTGGTACAAGTTAAATTAGCGTTATTAGTGGTCATTTTTGTGATGGCGTTTTTCCAATTTACCTGGTCGATGCGCCAATACGGCTTTGTGAACGTGATGATAGGCGCAGGCCCGATGGATAGCGAAGGCGCCAATGACAACCTTAAAGCGTACGCAAGACAAATGGCAACGGTGCAAGACCAAGCCGCCCATTCCTATAACTATGGCCTGCGGGCTTACTACTTTTCGATGGCCGTGCTCTGCTGGTTCGTGCACCCTATCCTATTTATTTTGGCTAGCCTGTTTGTGGTGGTCACCCTGTATCGCCGCGAATTTAAATCCCGCGCAGTTATGGCCATTACCGCTGCGAAGGCACATTTAGGAACAGAATACCAAGCGCGAGAAACTCAGCGTCAATCCAAGTAGTCGTCATTTAGCCTGAGACTGCGCCAGTAAAGCGCAGTCTAATTCTTGTTCTATACTCATTGGGTTAATCACCAATCAATAATGGGAGTGAACCATGAGTGATAATCTGTTGACAGTTGATGAAGTGTGCAAGTTGCTGGATAAGAGCCCAGCGACGATTAAACGCTATGCGCGGGAAAACTTGCTCAGCAGCGTGAAAGACGGTGAAGAATTGCGATTCCCCGAAGAAGAGGTCAAACGTTACTTAGCCTTTTCGCAGCGCTTAGGAAGATAAGCCGCCGCGCCTTTTATCGATTCATCCCCAAATGGACTTGGGATGCCTCGCTTATCCTTGTATAGCCATCTGTAACTGTTTGTAAGATAAGAGTTCTCGCTGTGATTCCTCTAGCCCAAGTTCTGCGGCTAAGGCTAGGAGCTGCGCCTCATAGATTGGCAGCTTAGCTTCATCATTAGTCATAATAGCAAGCTCGGCAAAGTCTCCTAAACCTTCGAGCCAATCAAGCGTTAAATGAAATTCCCCGAGAAAATACACGCTGCGGCGTTTTTTAATCTCAAGCACACATTGATAGCCTAAAGTCCGCAGCATACTTTTGGCCTTGTTGGCATCCGTGATATTGACCGCTTCACAACGGCCTTTCTCGGGCCCTTTTACAATCCACAGCATGATGCCAGAGGGATGCATCTCGCGAATACACAGGCTTTTATGCTCAGCAGCTAAGGATGCTATAGGTGAATCAAAATAGCAGTCATGCTCAAGATTATCCTCGAGCATCACCTCGGGGGATTTGGCGCTTAGACGTGCCCAAAAGGCTTCACGGTCTGCAAGTCGATACTTAAGCTCTACCTCAAACTTGCCGTTAAAATGAGCGTTAATTTGCGGAGCTAATTCTTTTGGTGCAATGTCTGCTGGCATTGGGTTACTCATATAAAGGCTTCACTCCTGCTGCACGTATTTCTCACCCATTCGACATCCAGCCTCAAGCTAAGCGACGATAGAGCGCCTGATAGGCGGGACAAGTTTGAAGTAACTGCTGATGATCGCCCGATGCCACAATTTGCCCCTCAGCCATAAGGTGAATTTGGTCCATCTTGGCCATCGCCGTTAATCTGTGGCTAATCATTAGCAAGGTTTTATCTTTCGCAAATTCAAATAATAAGCTTAGGATTTCCCGCTCGGTGCGCTTATCTAGCCCTTCTGTGGGTTCATCTAACAACAATAATGGCGCATCCCTTAGCAGTGCTCTCGCCACGCCGATACGGCGCTGCTCGCCGCCCGATAACTGCCGGCCGCCCTCGCCAATCCACATATCGAGAGGCTTGTCGCCTTTAAGTAATTCGCCTAAACCAACCTGTTGTAAGACTTGGATAAAACGCTCGTCATTGGCGGTACGCTTTTGCCCTTCTGGCACAGGCAAGGCAATGGCAAGGTTCTCCCGCAGCGTGCCCGCATACAGATAGATCCGCTGGCTCACGACTGTCATCGCCGATCTTAATGCGGCCTCGCTATAGTCACTTAATTGATGACCATCGAGGTAAATCTGACCGCTTTGCGCCTGCCACTCTCGGGTAATTAAGGACAATAAACTGGATTTACCGCAGCCAGTCGCGCCCAATAGCGCCACCTTTTGGCCCGGTTTTATCTCGAGGGATAAGCCCTGAAGCACAGGCTGGTTTCCGCTATAACTAAATTGGATATCGCGGATCAGCAATCCACCAAAGGTCGCCTTAAGATCTGTATCTGTACTAAAACGAATATCGCTTTCTTGGTCGGTGATTTCGTTAATACGCGTTGCCGCCAGCACACAACCGGACAAATGTTGGAAGGCGCCCGCAATCGGCATCATCATTTCCACACAGGCCATAGTGGCAAACACCATCAAGGCGAACATCGGGCCGGGAGGCACAGCATCGCCCACGCCATTGGCGGCTAAAAATAGCATCATGATGAGTGCCGAGCCCGTCGCCAGGATCAGCATGGCTTGGCTTAAGGCGGTGATATTAGCCATCGCCCCTTGGCTAGCAAATAACGCCTGCTCGGCCTCGTCGAGCTTGTGTCTGTATCTGGCGTTTGCACCAAATAAACTCAGCTCCGCTTGGCCTTGTAATATATCGAGTAACTGCACCCGATATTGGCGTTTAGTCTCCAGCATATTGCGGCTAGGCGCATGCCCTAGACGATAAAACAACAGTGGTAGCAGCAGCCAAATCACCACTAAAAACAGGCATAAACTTAAGGCTAGCTTGGCATCAAACCATGCAAGGAATAGATATAACAACGCCGTCATCAGCAAGGAAGCCGCCATCGGCGTCAACAATCGTAAATACAGATGGTCGAGTGTATCGATATCCGCCACGAGGCGGTTGAGCATATCCGCACGGCGCAAACCTTGCAGATTTTTAGCGCTGAGAGGGAAGAGTTTTCGCCAGGCCCAAACTCTGAGTTCAGTCAGTAATTTAAAGGTCGCCTCATGGGTCGCGAGACGCTCACCGTAACGACTGGCTGTACGGGCAATAGATAAGAATCGCACGCCACCCGCGGGGGTAAAAAAGTTAAAGGATTGGGAGCCGATAACCGTTAATCCCGCCACCGCCGTCGCCGATAAAAACCAACCCGACAACGACAATAAGCCAATCCCCGCCATCAAAGTGGTAAGGGTGAGCACTAGCCCAATAACCATCATTAACCATTGATGGGAGAACAACCGAATGAAGGGAAGGAGTATTCTCATTGTGCACCTCCCTCTGTTGTCCCTAACGCAATATCGACGCGAGTATCAGGCATTGGCGATTCAAGCTCAATATCGGCTACCGACTCGGTATTTTCATGCAACATGGTTTGGAATAAACCCGCCTGCATAGAAAGAGTCGCAAAGTCGCCTCGCTGGACAATCAATCCCTTATCTAAGACTAAGATCGACTGCATCCGATCGAGCTGATCTAATCGATGGGTCACCATAATGCACATCTTGCCCGCCATCGCACGGTTCAAGGTGAGCGTTAATAGTTGCTCGCTAACACTGTCTAAACTCGCGGAGGGTTCATCAAGGATAAACACCTGCGACGCCTGTGCTAGCGCCCGCGCCAGAGCTATACGTTGTGCCTGCCCGACCGATAGGGTTGATGATTGTTCACCGATAGCAGTCGCTAAACCAAGGGGTTGCATGCGCACAAATTCATGGATATTGGCTTGCTCTAGCAAGTGCCACACCTGCTCGTCTGTAATATTAGGATTGGCTAGGGCTACGTTTTCCCGCACTGTGCCATGGAATAACTGTGGCTCTTGTCCAAGCCACGCTAATTGGCGCCGCCAATAGGCAAGATCAATGCTGGAGAGCTCAACACCGTTAATCAGTAACTTGCCTTGATAGGGTAAGAATCCTAATAGCGCGTTGAGTAAACTGGTTTTGCCTGCACCACTTGGGCCAACTAAGGCTAAATGTTCCCCCTGTTTCAACTCAAAACTGATGGGTCCTAATAAGCGGCTGCCATCAACGCTAAAGACTTCAAGTTCTTCAGCTATCAGGCTTTCAATCTTCTCAAGTCTGGTATCACAAACGACTGAGTCTGTTGGCTGAGGCTCGGGATGCTCAAGCAGAGTCATTAAAGCCTGCGCGGCACCAATCGCCTGCGCTTTGGCATGGTAGTGAGTGCCCATATCCCTTAACGGCTGATAAAACTCCGGCGCTAAAATAAGGATAAACAAACCGACAAACAGGCTAAAAGGTAAACCTTCATTGGTATTAGGCCCAATTTGAGCGTGCGCGCCATAGTAGCCAAAATCGAGGTGACCTAAGTAACTAAAACCAAAGTAAACCGCTAATACAGCAATCGACACCGCCGCAAAAAACTCCAGTACCGCCGAGCTTAAAAAGGCCATGCGCAGCACCGACATGGTTCGGCTGCGAAACTCCTCCGATGCCTTTTCAATCACCTTCAGCTCAGCATCGCCTCGATTGAATAACTTTAAGGTCGCAAGCCCTTTTAATCTATCCATAAAGTGGCCACTTAATCTGGCTAACGCATTGAAATTTTTACGGTTGGCATCAGCAGCACCCATACCGACAAGGATCATAAACAGCGGGATAAGGGGCGCGGTTAACAGTAAAATCAGCCCCGCCGCCCAGTTGATGGGAAACACGGCGATGAGGATCAATAAGGGGATCACGCCAGCAAGCGTCATTTGCGGTAAATAACGGGCATAAAAATCTTGTAAATCTTCAACTTGCTCTAACACTATGCTCGCCCAACTGCCTGCGGGTTTACCTTTAATAAACGCAGGGCCGAGCCGAGTTAATTTATCCATTACCGCACTGCGGATCTGTTGGCGTAAACGCCTACCCGCTTCAAAACTGGCACGCTCGCGGCCATAGGCAAGTATTGCTCGCAATAACATTAAGCCAATCAAGGCCATAAAATGCGGCAGATAATCACTCGCGCTGATAACAGTCTGAGCGCTATCGGCGCCGAATCCGAGCAATCCATTACCAATAATCACACCATCGAGGAGAGTGGCAATTAAATAAGCCTGCACGATCAATGCAATAGCACTTAATATTCCACACCAGACCGAAAGTTTAAGAAACCAGCCACAGGCCTTTTTTTGCGACTTGAGCCAAACAAGAAGGGACTTTTCTAACGACTTATCCATGGTGCTCCAACAAAACCAACACTGCAGTAAATTGTAGAAATCGATCTAACGCTTACCAATCAATGCCAAGGACTTGCAATAAGCGAAAAGCTTCGATAGGGACGCAGTATCGCAGGCATCCCCAACAGATGAAACCTTGGACGTATCTTTTGCTAAAAGATTCACGAAAATGCGATGATGATCAATAAATTCAGATTTAGCTCACAAAGATAAATACTTCACGCCTATAAACACTTATCTAGAACCACGTATTCGCACTCTCACATATCATCAAACTTAAAAATCTTTGTTGATTACGGATAACCCTATTTAACGAGGATAAAGACTAAAATATTAGCTAACTGGTCATTAGCGAAATTGTTGGATAAGATAGGAATAATTTTCAAGGAGTTAGATAGCAATGACAAACAAACATTCCGGTTTCACGTTAATAGAACTTGTTGTTGTGATTATTATTTTGGGCATTTTGGCTGTAGTGGCTGCCCCCAAATTTGTTAATTTACAGTCTGATGCGTACAAAAGTCAGTTGTCGGGTGCATTGGCATCAATGAAGTCTGCGGTCACCTTATTCAAGGCAAAATCAGAAATCGCCAACACAGGTACGACTAATCGTGTGGTTTTTGATGGTATTCGGGGTGAGAATTACCAACCTTGGGCCGCAAGCAGTAGTGGCACAGCACCTAGTGCGGGCTACACAACACCACCTGAAATTTTTAATGCCGCAGGCTTAAGCGTGAATGATTGGTCCTACCGTATTTATACATCTAACGGCACCTATCAAGTCATTGCAACCCCAAAGCAAAAGTTAAATCTGGCGACCCCTACTCAAGCAGAGGTATCTGCAACTAATTGTTATATAGACTATAAATGGGAGACAACAGGTGTTCCGACCTATACTAAGGTTGACACAGGTTGCTAATCACTGAGGCTTGTTGACGTTTTGGGCGCAATCAAAACGTCAATAGTGCGCATGTAACCATATTTAGTGACCCTATTTCCGCGCTAAGGCTGAATACCACCGTATTTGACTAACACATGCCAAAGTAGCTTGAGTTCATGGGCTACTTGAGCACGATTACCTCGATCTCGCCAGTGTTGTGGTGAATGGTATAAATCCCGCGCAGCAACCCCAATGGCATAAGCATCGACGCTATCGTCAATCGCAATACGTTCGGCCAGAGATGGCATAGTGGGTCCACGGAAATCGCTAGGGATCTGTGCCGTATGCAGGCTAAAACCATTATGGTATTGCAGCTCAATATCGTAACGGTCGCACAACTTAGTTAACGTTGCCCCGATTTCAGTCCCTTTAAAACTCGGATCGGCCACCAGCATGGCAATATCTTCATCGAGTGACACGTCACCGTGAATTTGCGCTTCGATATAATGATCAAGATTTGTCGACATCGGGCGTTCAAAGCGGGCAAGCAATGACGAATTAAGCTGATGCGCCAAATAATGGATCACATTTAGAGGCTTAAAGTCCGCTTTACCCAAGGCATAGTGGCGCTCAAAACTCTCGGTCAGCAGTGCCGCTAGCACATCATCAAAACAAGATAATGTCCCCTTTTCCTTAGGATTACGGTAAGAATCAAGGTAAGTAAAGGTCGAACGCGTGAGCAATTGTGAGTGGGTGAGCAGATAACAACTGCCAAAACGCGGGGCGGGGCCATCCTGCCACATACCTAAATCTAAAGCGCCATACTTAGGGCGGGATTTGGTTCCTTTATACACATCGCCAAACAGCTGATTTTCCCAATGATCCCTTGGTCCTCCAAGCTCAGGCGATAACTGCCCATTGGAAATATGGGTCTCGAACTGACTACGGTATTGCCCATCACGTAGAAGCCCTTCAGCGACTGTTAGACCTCGGCTGTCGATTCTGTCGGGATGGAAATGCAGTGCAACGCGGCCACACTGAAATAATTGCTTGAGTGCTAACTGCATCTCCTGCATGGGAATATTCGACATCTGCTGCACGTTTTTAATCACAGCCACGGCCTGCTCACTTCGCCCACGTGCAAGGCGTTCAATATGCTGTATTGCTGTCATAATCCACCCGCCATGAGGCGTTAATATTCCTGAGCAGAACTATCTTAAGAATGCAATGGTGCAGAATTCAACCTGCAAACGGAAAAACATCCCGCGAATCTTTACATATCCCGTTTATGAATATGTCTGGCCAACACTTTGGCAACCTATTGAGGAATCTTGTTAATTTTACCTCAAGTTGAACTACTTATAAGCAATCAAATTAACATAAACGTGATCTTTCGCTAAATACTGAACAAGATACTGATAGGTCGATAAATTAGCCACTAATGAAATAGGATTTTTATGCCTTTATACAACAAAATGCTTTCAGTCGTAGCACTGAGGCCCCTGTTAATGTAAGCTGCACGCCCGCCGTTCAGGCTATACCAAAGCAACGATGCGATGTTGCCACAAGAGATCCATTAATGAGTTTTTCCGCCTTAGGTTTATCCGCACCACTCCAAAAAGCCGTATCCGAACAGGGCTATGACACGCCATCTCCCATCCAAGTGCAAGCAATTCCAGCTGTACTAACGGGCAAAGACGTCATGGCTGCGGCCCAAACGGGAACAGGAAAAACCGCAGGTTTTACGCTGCCATTACTGGAATTACTCGCTAAAGGCCAAAAAGCCAAGTCAGGACAAACTCGCGCCTTAGTCTTAACTCCTACGAGGGAACTGGCGGCACAAGTTGGCGAAAGTGTTGAAACCTATGGTAAATATCTACCACTGCGTTCAGCTGTGGTCTTTGGTGGCGTGCCTATCAACCCGCAAATCAATAAATTACGTCATGGTGTTGATGTGTTAGTTGCCACACCAGGGCGACTATTAGATCTTGTGCAACAAAATGCGGTGAAGTTTAATCAACTTGAGATCTTAGTGCTCGACGAAGCGGATCGTATGTTGGATATGGGCTTTATCCGTGATATCAAAAAAATCCTTGCACTCTTACCCGCTAAGCGACAAAACCTGATGTTTTCAGCCACCTTCTCCGATGAGATCCGTGAGCTTGCAAAAGGGTTAGTCAATCATCCGGTTGAGATTTCCGTCACGCCGCGCAATGCCGCCGCAACGACGGTTAAGCAATGGATTTGCCCCGTTGATAAAACGCAAAAATCAGCCCTGCTGATCCAACTCATCAAACAGGAAAACTGGCAGCAAGTGTTAGTGTTTTCGCGTACTAAACATGGCGCTAACCGACTCGCGAAGAGCCTTATCCAAGCCGACATTAGCGCTGCCGCGATCCACGGTAATAAAAGCCAAGGTGCGCGCACTAAGGCCCTCGCCGACTTTAAGAGCGGTGAAGTTCGCGTATTGGTTGCGACCGATATTGCCGCCCGCGGTTTAGATATCGATCAGTTACCGCAAGTTGTTAACTTTGATTTACCTAACGTGCCTGAAGATTATGTGCATCGCATTGGCCGCACCGGCCGTGCTGGCGCCACAGGTCAAGCCGTTTCATTAGTCAGCAGCGAAGAAATTAAACTGCTTAAAGATATTGAGCGATTAATTAACCGCGTGCTCGAGCGCCAAGAAGTTGCAGGTTTTGGCCCAGTGCATGCGCTGCCCGAAACAACGCTCACTCCCCAAGGCAAAAATCATAAAGTAAAAGCCGTGGCAAGCCAGCGTAAACACCGCAGTGCAGGAAAACCTGCCCCACGATCTGGTTCTGGCCGAGATGCGTCTCAAACATCAAGCGTTCGAGATGGCAACCACGATAAGCACAGCACGCCATCACGCAACAGCAATGAACATCATAAGACCGAGGCAGCAGTTGCACGCTCGCCAAAACCAAAGAGTAAGCATCCTCAGCGCGATGGCGGCACAACTAACAGTGCAACGGCGGGGAACAATGCAAAAGCGAAACCGCATTCAGGTGCACAGCAACGTAGCCATGCAGAACGAAGCGACAAATCAAACAATGATGGACGCCGCCAAGAGCAGCCCAAAGGCCGCCATCCACACAGTGCAAAACCGGCTTCGAATGAGCCGAAACAGCACTCACATCGCGCAGATAACCGCCCGAATCGTGTTAAGCCTTAATCGCGTTAAGTCATAGTCGCATTAAGTCGCGTTAACTAATAATCGCCGTTAAGCTTCAGCCAGTTATCCAAAAATGCACAATAAAAATGCCCAGAGCCTAAGCGCTGGGCATTTTTATTTTACTAAACAAATTGATAGCGATAGTGCTAAATCCCTAGACTGTGCGCACCTTAAATTGCAGCATCGCTTCACGTAATGAATTTGCCTGTTGGGAGAGTGACTCACTGGCTTTAGCCGTTTCAAAAGCGCTGCTAAGCACAGACTCACCTGAATCCCGTATGGTGTTGATCCGTTCACTGATATCCTCAGCCGTGACAGCTTGCTCCTCACTCGCGGTAGCCACTTGCGCATTAGCCTGCGATAACTGGGTTAAGGCATCCGAAATCTCAAACAAGTTTTGTTTGATTTGATTGACTAATAGAGATGAGTCTTTGATTTGTAATTCATTTTTACCAAATGAATCCACAGCAGATTTTGCATCAAGTACTAAAGTTTGAATAAGTTCACTGATTTCCTGTGTAGCCGTTTGGCTACGAGTTGCCAATGCACGAACCTCATCGGCAACCACGGCAAACCCTCGACCTTGCTCACCCGCTCTTGCCGCCTCAATCGAGGCATTTAAGGCTAACAAATTGGTCTGGCCAGCAATCGCATCAACTACAGACACAAAATTTAAAATTTTACCCGTACTGGCCTGTAACTGTTGGATCAGTTGACTGGATTGCTGAGCGCTAGCCACTAATTGCTGAGCAATTTTCTCACTCGCGTCAACAACGGCACAGCTTTCTTTCACTCGGCTTTCCGCTTGTCCAGAGGAGTAGGATGCACTCTCGGCGCTGCTAGCAACTTCAGTAATTGTCGCCGCCATTTGGGTCATGGAGGTGGCAACTTGATCTGTATCTTCCTGCTGGCTAAGTATCGCTTTACGGTTATTTTCAGCTACAGCATTAAGCTCTGTAACCATAGATGCGATTTCTTCACTGCGACCAATCACTTGCCCAACGGTTTTACTGAGGGTTAGGGCCATTTGATTCATACTAATAGTCAGCTCGCCCAGTTCATCTTTCGATTCTACTGTTAATTCTCGGCTAAAGTTTCCCGACTCCATCATGGCTGCTGCATTACGCAGGCGCATAATCGAACGTACTATGTACTGACTAAAGGCGATTCCGATAACTAAACCTAAAATCAAAGCGATAGAAGAAATAACTATCAAGCCGTAAATGGCGTCTTGCTCTTCGTTCTCGGTAACAGTGACTGCTGTTTGTGTCATTTGCTCTAAACGCAACGCAAACTGGCTTAGCTGGGTATTAAATTCACCTTGGGTTTGTTCAAGTTCATTCACCTGTTGCACCAATGCCGCAGGATTAGTGCGTTGCTGGATTGCGGCGACCACGGTGGCAAGCTTTAGATCGTAATCTCGATAAACTCGAATAATATTGGTAATTTCTTGGGTTAACTGTTGTGTTTTATCTCGTAACTCTGAAGATTGGGGATATGCTAGCGCCTCATTGAGCATGGTTTGGGTCGACATCAACTCATTATTAATCCGCTCTTTATGTTGAATAACTTCTCCAATAAAGCCGTCAATTAATCGCTCCTGCGCTGAAACGGGTATCTCAGAGGCTCTGAAAGCCTTCTCAAGGCTAATCGAACTCTCAAGCTGCAAGATAGTAACTTCATTCGACAATTTCACTAATGGTATGTTTTCTAATGCAATTGTGTGAATTTCATCAGCAACCCGCTTCATTTTAAGCAAGCTAAATCCTGCTAATACCAGAATCAGTAGCAGCATAATGCCGATTAAACTGCCCATTTTATATCTGATCTGCAAATCTCTTAAGAAGCCAAGCATAAGGATGCTACTCCAACTGCCAATGTCTTATTTGTCTTTATATAGCATAGATGGAGTTTTGAGCTTTGCTGCAATGAGCACGCTTGGGTTAAACAAAAAATTTAATCCCTACCCCCAACCCTTGTCCGACATATAAAGCAAAACAGGCGATGGTGTTTATATGGAATGGTGTTTATATGAAATGGCGTAAACGCTTGCTGGATATTGCGATAACGGGAATGCAGATCCGACGAAAACTTGCATTCACCTGAGAGATAACAGAAGATCCAACAGCCTTTTTTATTGCGTTAAGCCCGTAGATGACACACACAGCCCCAACCAACACCACATTACCCAACGCAGAGCTTGCGCAGCAGGATATTGGCTCACAGAGCACTGCACCAGAAAGCATTGCATCAGACCATTTTGTATCGGAGAAGGTTGTGCCTGAAACAAGCACATTACTAACGCAGGCGTTTGATCTCAATAGCCAAATCCGCGCGCAATTTCCCACCCTCTCGCAAATGTTGGGCGATTATCCCCTGTGTTATCTTGATACCGCGGCCACCAGCCAAAAGCCGCTGTGTGTGTTAGAGGCAATGGCACAGTATTACCAATACGACAATGCCAATGTGCACCGTGCGGCGCACCAGTTATCGGCGCGCGCCACCTCAAGTTACGAGAAGGTGCGCGATCAATTACAGTTATTTATCAATGCCAAACGCCGTGAAGAAATCATTTTCACCCACGGCACTACTGAGTCCATCAACTTAGTCGCGTTTGGCTTAACGCCACAACTTAAATCTGGCGACCTTATTTTGATCGATAGCGCCGCCCACCACGCCAACATTGTTCCGTGGCAAGAATTGGCAAAACGCACTGGCGCTATCATTAAACCTATTCCGCTGACTCAAGATTGCCGACTTGATCTAAATGCCTACCAAGCCTTGCTGGAACTGAAACCCAAGGTTGTCGCCCTGTGCCATGTATCCAACGCCTTAGGTACGGTAAATCCGGTGGTGGAGTTAGTTCGCCAAGCAAAATCCCAAGGGGCACTCACCTTAGTCGATGGCGCACAGGCCGTGGCACATTTAAGTGTTGATATGGCCGCCATCGATTGTGATTTTTATGTGTTTTCTGGCCACAAGATGTACGGCCCGACGGGCATTGGCGTGCTTTATGGCCGTTTCGAGATACTCGATACCCTTACACCGCTACTTACGGGCGGCGAAATGATCAAACGCGTCAGTTTTGATGGCACCGAATTTGGCAGCTTGCCTAATCGCTTAGAGGCTGGCACACCGCCGATCAGTGCAGTGATTGGCCTTGGCGCCGCTATACGCTTTTTGCAACAACACCTCACGTCAGAGGTTAAAGCCCATGAAGCTGAACTGCTTCAGTATTTGCAAAACCAACTGCGCGCCCTTGGCGATGTGCGTGTGTATGGCGCACATCGCGATAATATTGGCGCAGTCGCTTTTAACCTTGCCGATGAACATCATCAGGATGTGGGCATTTTATTAGATCAACAAGGCGTTGCAGTTCGCTGCGGCCATCACTGCGCCATGCCCTTAATGCAAACCCTTAACCTTAAAGGTTGTTGCCGCGCATCGATTGGTATCTACACCAATAAAACCGATATCGACCGCTTTATTGCCGCCTTGGCCTCAGTTAAAGAATTGCTACTCTAAGGTTTATCCTTAAAGCCGTCAGCAAAACAGATAAAAAGAGGATAGTTCCCCATGACATTGCCAATCATGCCTCCAGCAACCGATTTTGCTTATCAGGTTGAGGATGCAGCGACATTACTAGCACGGTTTGAGCAGGCGCCAAACTGGCAGGAAAGATATCGCCAAATCATGTTACTAGGTAAAACCTTACCCACTTTAGCGGATGAATTTCGCCTTGAGTCTGCTCAAGTGAAGGGCTGCGAGAGTGATGCCTGGCTGTACCATCTAGAGCAAGACGGTAAGCATTATTTTCTGGCCGATAGTGATGCGCGCATCGTGAAGGGGTTAATCGGTTTACTATTGAGTGCCTGTCACGGCAAACAGAGCGACGAAATACTTGCCTTCGACCCTTCCGCCTATTTCAAACAATTAGGACTAGAGGGCCAATTAAGTCCCTCACGAACCAACGGCTTACATGCCTTAGCTAAGGCAATGATTGATGCGGTAAAACCCTAAATCAATCTGCGGGTTAAATCGACAAAAGAGGGATTTAATCAAAGACTTCTATGCTTTAACAGGGTATAAAGAAGTACAAATGAGCTTAATCTAAAGGAGAGTGCACGTCCATGAAGGCTATCAATCACCGTCGCCGAACTCTGCTCAAAGGCCTCAGTGCAGTTACTGGATTGAGCGCCGCCAGTGCATTAAGCCCTTTTGCCAGTTTCTCTAGTCTTGCCGCGCCCCTCCCGCCACGTGCACGGCGCTTATATATCGATGGTTTATCCTTTTTGCCCGATGATTTAGCCGATGTTCTCGCCTCAGGCCTCGATGCCTTTCTGTGTGATATCTCCGCCATTGAAACCATTGAACAAGCCGACGGCACCTTAAACTACAAGCGAACCTACAAAGCCTGCCTGGACAGCATCCAGCAAGCAGCAAAACGGGTGAGCGAGCATCCCGATATCCTCTTACAAGGCTTAACAGGACGCGATATCCAGCTTGCGAGGGAGAGCAATCGCACGGCAGTTTTCTTTCAAATCCAAGGTGCGGACTGTGTTGAAGATGATAGTGATGCCAACCAATGGGCATATGTTGATGCGTTTCATCGCCAAGGCCTACGCGCACTGCAACTCACTCACCATTATGGCAATACCTTTGCGGGCGGAGCGCTAGATAATGATGCCAATGGCGGGCTCAATAAACCGCTGACGAATCATGGGCGAGCGCTTATCGCAAAACTCAACCAAGCCAATATATTAATCGATGTGAGCCACTCAAGCGCCCAGACCGCATTAGATGTGGCTAAACTGAGCCGCGCGCCAATCGTTCAAAGCCATGGCGCGGCGCGCGGGATCGTTAAACATGCCCGTTGTAGCCCAGATGAAGTGATCCGTGCTATTGCTAATTCAGGCGGTGTTTTTGGTGTCTTTATGATGAGCTTTTGGCTCACCAATAAGGCCGTCCCAACGATCAATGACTATATTCGTCAGTTAGAATATGTTGCACGTATAGGTGGAGTTGATTGTGTGGCCATCGCCAACGATTTTCCGCTGCGAGGTCAAGAAAATCTGTTAGCCCTGAATAACGATAATGCCCAAGGCATTAAGGAATATCAGGATTGGTGGTACAGCCTAAGGGCCAAAAAAGTATTAGGCTTTGATGCTGAACCAAGGCATGTAGTGATCCCTGAGTTAAACCATATCGAACGCATGAGTCGGATTGATGATGCCCTAGCCAAGGCCCGATTTAAATCGACCGACCGCGACCGCTTTATGGGCGGCAACTGGCAACGAGTGTTAAATCAAGTATTAATCTAAATCCATCACCGCATAACTGGTACTTAGATAACAGCTCCAAGACAGCTTACTCGAGGATGATGGGAAACCTAACAGGATAACCATGCTAACCACACTTGCCATCTCTAACTACCGCACCTTAAGGGAAGTCGTCTTACCCCTGGGCCGACTTAATGTCGTCACTGGCGCTAACGGTAGTGGCAAATCTAATTTATACAAAGCATTACGTCTATTAGCGCAAACGGCGCAGGGTGGCGTAGTCAATGCTTTAGCACAAGAGGGCGGCTTAGATTCCTGTTTTTGGGCTGGACCTGAGAATCTGACCAAGGGCATGTTAGCAGGTGATACCCCCATCGAAGCGACCGTAAGGCAAGCGCCAAAACGCCTAAAGCTAGGCTTTGCGGGCGAAGATTTTAGTTATCTGATTGAACTTGGCCTGCCCAAACCCGACTCGACGACCCTCTTTGGCTTAGATCCCCAAATCAAACGAGAGGCGATTTGGAATGGTGCAAAATACCGTCCAGCAAGCGTCTTAGTCGAGCGCCGCGGCCCTATGGTGAAAAGTCGCAGCCAAGATGGCCAAGGCTGGATTACCCTAAGCGCACACCTGCAAACCGGTGACAGTATGTTTACCGAACTTGCTGATCCAGAACGCAGCCCTGAAGTGTTAACGCTAAGGGATAGCATTCGTGCTTGGCGTTTTTATGATCATTTTAGAACCGATGCCGAGGCTCCGGCCCGCCGCCCTCAACTTGGCACAGCAACGCCCGTGCTACACCATGATGGCCGGGATCTTCCCTCTGCTATACAAACTATTTTTGAAATTGGCGATAAGAGCGCTTTTGACCATGCGGTGAGCGATGCCTTTCCGGGAGCGAAGGTTCGTATCACGCCTCAAGCGGGCGGGATCCTACAACTTGAATTTCACCAGCAAGGTTTATTAAGACCACTGCATGCGAGCGAGTTATCCGATGGCACACTGAGATATTTACTGTTAATTGCCGCCCTGTTGACTCCAAGACCACCGGAACTCATGGTGTTAAACGAACCCGAAACAAGCCTGCATCCTGATTTATTACCCGCATTAGCGAGACTTATCGCTAAGGCGTCCGAGGTATGTCAATTATGGGTAGTGTCACACGCTAATCGATTAATCAATGCCTTAAGTCAGTTTGAGGAATGTAATACTTTGGCTCTGGATAAAACCCTAGGGCAAACTCAAATCTTAGGTCAGGATTTGCTCAATACACCCAGTTGGCAATGGCAAAACAGCTAGACCTCACGCATCATAAAATACCGCGAGCCATAGGGTTTCGCCCTGTATACAAGTCGAAGCGACGCGGTGTTTTTCATGGGGCGCGATGGTGAGATAATCCCCTGGTTTAAGTGTTAACAATCTACCTTGCTCAAATTCGAGTTGTGCCTCTCCTTTGAGCAACATCACCCATTCATATTGTGTTTGATCGTACCAATCACCCTCAGGGGTTGAATGGCCTTTGGAGATAATGCGCTCAATCATCACATTGCCATTTCCGGCAAGGGTTTCAAACACTTCTTGTGAAAGATCACTTGGGAGTGACTGATAAAAATTTTGTAGCATCATGAATCCAGATCTCGACTTAAGGGCAAGATAATCTATTGAGAAACCAAAGTATAACCCGTTATCATAGGCCTATTCGACTTAAGAAATTTACCAGATAAGTCAGTTGTATCATATGGATTTGGAGATGTTGACCTATGTCGTTGTTGAACGCATTTAAAGCAAAGTTGTTTAATACCAAAGAAAAACGCGGCGTCCAGCAAGACATTCCATCTCAAGCAGCTCGGCCGCAAGCCACTCAAGCAGCCTCCTCGTTTAAGCCTTATTTTAGCCTTGCCATCCAGGCCACTCCGGCGCAAGCCAATCGAGTGGATACTCAGGCAGCGATAAATCGATATTATTTTGATAACCCGCAAACCATTGAACTCCTTGGCTGGGAACATAAACATGAGTCCTGTACTTTTCACGATACTCAGTTTGACAGCATTGAGGTCAATGGCCCTGAGCAATATTTTTATCTAGGCAAAGATAAAACCTGTAGTCTGCTCCCTCATCCCAATAATGCCCAGCAAACACTATGGCAAGTTGAACTCTATAACCAACAAGATTTAGTGACTTGCCATTTTATTATCGACTCAACCCATACCGTTCAAGGCGATATGCAAGATTTCTCCAGCCTCACAGGGAAATTGCAACGTACTTTACATCAAATTCATACCGAGCAAGGGCGCTCGCTGCTGAGGATAATTACCCTATCCCCTAACATCACTCAGGCGGTAGATTGCAATTACTTTGGTCAACGCAATGGGATAACGCGCCAGCTCAATGCCTTAGGTGTACTGCAATTTGAGGGCAATTTTATTAATGACCAACAACTTGGCCGCCAAACTTGGTATGACCATGAAGGAAAAATCAATCAAGTCGAAGAACGTCAGCTCGATGGTATGTTACTCACCTACTACCATAGTAATGGTCAGATAAGGGAAACCGCAGAAAAGGATAGCGAAGGCAATTATATCAATCAGTTAAAACGCTATTATGAATCTGGAAATCTGTGGCTGACGCGCCCAATGGTGGCAAATCACATCCACGGAATTGAGTATATGTACTATGAGGATGGCAAGCTGCAAGCCGAATTAACCCATGATATGGGTAAGCCTGTTAACGAACTTTGGTATCATCCTAATGGCATTCTGAAGCAAGAAGTCCACTTCAATCAAGTGGGCAAACGCATTGAAACTTATTATGAAGATGGCCAACTCGCGTGGCGAGTACAGCTCAATTCACAGGGGGTAAATGAAGGCCTACGTCAAGAGTGGCACCCCAATGGCGTGCTCGCCAAACAGCTCAACTTTAGTAACGGCATAGCCCATGGCAACAGTGAACAATGGTATCCCAATGGGCAGTTAGAACAGTGCATTCCCTTTGAAAATGGCCATGAGCAGGGCCTTGCCACTTGGTACCATGAAAATGGCCAACTCGCCCTTGAAATCTACCTTGAAAAGGGCTTAAGAGAAGGATTATTTCGCAGTTACTATGAAAGCGGTGTCCTATCTGCCGAAGGTCAATATCGACATAATCTCTCGATCGCGCCTTTTATTGAATACTATGAAAACCAACAAATTCAAATGTATTTGCCCCATACCCAAGGCAATCGTGATGGCACAGCACGCTGGTTTTATGAAGATGGCACCATCCGCACTATTACAGAATATGTCGTTCGAGAGGGACAGGGTTATCTCAAACAAAGTAGCGCCTACAACAAGCAGGGCATCCTTGAATCCTTTGAGAGCCACTCAAATACCCGCTGCGGCTATAATCTTGAGAATAATCAAAGGCAATACTATCAAGAAGGCACTCCTGATACTCGGATAGAATACTATCAAGATGGGACAATTCGTTGGTTGTTGACTCGCTTAGAAGGAGAACGATACAGCTCAAAATCCTTTTCTGAACAAGGCAAACTCATCGAAACGGGTTTTATCACCTATATCGATGGTGATTACCTTGATGTCGGCCATTGGCAACGCTTTACGCCTCAAGGGCAACTGTATCGTGAAGCGTGGCTCAGCGACGATGGCAAGCTCAATGAAAGCCGCCATTATTTTGATGGCGCAGAGGATACACAGGAACAAACTGCAACAATTCAAGCTGGTGCTGATGAAACTCACTTGAATCTTACAGAAGTGACTTCAACTGGAGCAGACACTGCAAGCTGGCAGCAAGCAAAACAACCCGCTCCTATCCTCTCTTATCATTTAAAATTTGACCCAGATAGCCAACTCTACGCCATGAAGCGCTATCACCCCAACAGCCAAATCGCTGAGGAGGGTAACCTACACTTCCAAGGAGAAGAGCAATTTTGGGTCGGCATCCATAATCAATATGATGAGCAAGGTCGAATCACACTATCAGAAACTTACACTATGAGCGGCAAACCGATAGAACAGTCTAACGACCTAAACTACCGAGTATTAAATTGATTGGATATAAGCAAGCACACCTGCTTGCTTATAATATCTTGATATAAAAGTATTAAATCAAAAGACTACAGTGCGAAAGTGGCGATAGTCTTTTGGATCCCGACCACATCGGTGCCGCGCTTAAGCTCTTTTACCAGTGGCTCACTTCGACCTGAAATCCAAATTCTTAGCTCGGCATCCATATCGAAATGGCCTGTGGTTTCCACTTCGAAATGGGTGATGGATTTATAGGGCACGGAGTGATAGCTGGTCTTTTGGCCTGTGAGCCCTTGCTTATCAATTAAGATCAAGCGCTTATTGGTAAATACAAACAGATCACGGACCACTTTATAGGCCAGCTTTAATTCTTCCTGAATCCCCATGATTGGGCGCAGCTCTTCGGCCAGCTCCTGTAAATTCACCTCAGAAGCATTTCCGAGCAACCCATCTAATAGTCCCATGCTGACATCCTTTATTATTAAAATTTTTCAATAAAGTATCCTTTCAGTAACCCATAGGCAACAATGAGAAAGCTGAGCAGCTGAAAAACAATAAAAAAGGGAGCATTGAATGCTCAATGCTCCCTTACTATGAAGGCGTTAATTAAAGCGCTTTTTGGCCGCGAACCTGACGGTTTTCACCGACAACCAGCATCTCGCACTTAGGGCAATCAAATACTAACTTAAGTACATCGTTACCGATTTCGAGCACCATAGGATCGGCCTTAATTCCCGGCACTTCCTTAGGACAAAGATTAAAGTTAAATCTCAGGCAGTGCTTAGTCACCATCAAAGGCACGTCTTCAGTCACGCCGTTTTTCTCATAGGTATCTTGAATTTCAATCACGCCATGGCGTTGATAAAAATCTTTGGCCTTTTCGTTTGCCACGTTACCCAAGTAACTTAAGTGTTTGAATGGATACACAGCATCTTGGTTATATTTCCAAGGTTTTGGCCGTTGGTAGCCCTCTACACGGGCAAGTTCTAATGCAGCTACCGCATCACGGCGCAGGCCGTTAAGGGTTGAAGCAGGCAGGAACCAAGGCTGAGCAGTTTCGATACTAATCTGGCGCGCCGTAAAATCGGTACTGCCAAGCTTCGATAATTGTGTACGAATCGTCTGCAAGGTTTTTTCAGCGTCGGTGGCGGGCGTCTTTTCAACTTCCAACTCAACCGTAGCACTGAGGCCGTAGATATCGGTTAAAGTCAGCGCTACGCCCCTGGCGGTATCGGTTAAACGCATATCTACGCCGATAATTCGCTTGGCCGACTCTTTCGCTAACAAGGCTTCAAATGCCTGATTATGGTTACGGTATAAAGTCATACCAACACGTAAATCCCGTGGAACTTGTAACACATGCAGCTTATGGCCTTCGGCGCGGTTTACCCGTAAACCTTGCAACTTGTCGTCGGACTGCTTTGCCATCGCATAATTGGGTGGAAAATACGCTAACCCATCACCGTTATTAAATTCGTGGGTTGAACTGACTTGAATAAAATCCTTACCAAGAGCAACCACTTTACCCACATCTTGGCCAATATATTTGGGCGAGCGAAAATCTTTAATCCCTTGGCTACGCTCATGGACAAAATAGTCGGTGCTGCCACGATTAAAGGTTTTTTCGGGATCTGGGGTAAACGTATGCTCAGTACGGCCATGGGATGAAGCCACAAACTCAGGGCGACGCGCCATAATGGCATCGAGTTTTTGGCGATAATGAGCAGTCACGTTTTTTACATAACTTAAATCTTTTAAACGCCCCTCAATTTTGAAGGAGCGAACACCGGCATCAATCAAAGCTTCGAGGTTATCGGTTTGGTTATTATCTTTTAATGAGAGTAAGTGCTCGTTTTGCGCCAACACATCCCCTTGGCGGGTCTTAAGATTGCCCGGCAGACGACACATTTGCGAACATTCGCCGCGGTTAGCACTGCGATTACTAAAGGCATGGCTTAAGTTACATAATCCACTGTAGGCCACACACAGGGCGCCGTGGATAAAGAACTCAATCTGCATATTGGTATGAGCCGCAACCTCACGGATTTGGCTTAAGCCCAACTCGCGCGCCAGTACCACCTGCGAGAATCCCACTTGCTCTAAGAAGGCAACTTTTTCGGGATTACGGTTGTCCATTTGCGTACTGGCGTGCAGCGCAATCGGCGGCAGGTTAAGCTGTAAAACCCCCATATCCTGCACAATCAGCGCATCGGCGCCCGCGTTATACACATCCCAAATCAGTTTTTCTGCGGTTTCGAGCTCATCGTCCATCAGAATCGTATTGAGGGCGACAAACACTTGCGCATGATACTTGTGTGCAAAAGCACATAGGCGAGCGATATCTTCCACACTGTTACCCGCCGTCGCACGCGCCCCAAATGCTGGACCACCGATATAAACCGCATCGGCACCATGGCGAATGGCTTCAATACCATAATCGGCATTTTTTGCTGGCGCCAATAACTCTAAACGGTTATTAACGTGAGAAAGTGTCTCAGGGGTGTAAATCTCTGGCTGGCTCATACTTCACAGGCTCAAAATGAACAATAACGAAAAAGGTGACGAGTATAACAAAAACTCAAATCCAGCTCTATCTGCAAATCATTTTTCGCTGGATTAAAGCAAGGCGAGATAAGGAGGAGGAGAGACAACAAACTTGCACCCCAGAGCCTAGCGGAGTATCTTTGCCGCGCATTATTGAATAGGCGCGATTATGACTGATTTTATTTACCAACCACCAACAACTCCCTGGCTCGATGTGCTTTACCAAGATAAAGACATTATCGTCGTCAACAAGCCTTCGGGGTTGTTATCAGTGCCTGGTCGCGATCCCGCCCATTACGACAGTGTGTACGCCCGAGTAAAAGCTGAGCATCCGCATTGCCAAATCGTCCATCGCCTTGATATGGCGACCTCAGGTGTAATAGTGGTTGCGCTCATTCGTAGCGCCGAACGCGAATTAAAACGCCAGTTTCATGATAGAGAAACCAGCAAAACCTATCTCGCCAGAGTCGCTGGCCACATCAAAAACGATACGGGTAGCGTAGATTATCCGCTGATCTGCGACTGGCCCAATCGCCCAAAACAGAAAGTTGACCACGACATTGGCAAGCCATCATTGACCCATTTTGAAGTGTTAAGCCGCGCCAAGCGCTCGACGCTGGTTAAACTCAAGCCGATTACTGGGCGCTCACACCAACTCAGAGTACATATGATGGCACTCGGCCATCCTATCCTAGGCGATGGCTTTTACGCCGATCCACTGGCCAAATCCTTAGCACCGCGATTATTACTCCACGCCGCAGAGCTTACGATCAAACACCCATATACGGGTGAACCTATGACATTCAGCGCTAATGCCTCCTTTTGCGAACCAGAAGGTGAGCAATGATCACTAAAAACAATTAAAAAACGCAAAAGCAGTAGCCATTCCCTATAAAAAAACGTAACTTTATGACAATTCATTATGTTATAGAGAGTTTATTTATGGAAACCGCATTTCAGCGTGATCAGCTAGATAACCATATCCTCGAAGCCTTAATGCAAGACGCGCGCACACCTTTTGCCGAACTTGCCAAACGTTTCGGCGTGAGTGCGGGTACCATTCATGTGCGTGTCGAGAAAATGAAACAAGCGGGGATTATCACGGGTGCCCAGATCACCATCAATCCCAAGGCGCTAGGTTACGATGTCTGCTGTTTTATTGGAATTAATCTCAAAAGTGCTGGCGACTACCCCGCCGCCATCGCCAAGCTAAACGCCCTAGAAGAAGTGGTTGAAGCCTACTATACCACTGGCAACTACAGCATTTTTGTCAAAGTCATGTGCCAATCCATCGATGGCCTGCAACATGTGCTGATTAACCGCATCCAATCAATCGACGAAATTCAATCGACTGAAACCCTGATCAGCCTGCAAAACCCGATTACACGGGCAGTAAAGCCTTAATCAACCCACGAATATAAAGCTCAACAAACAGAACGATATATTGCAAAAGTATGACTTAAGTCTTTTTTACTTCAAAAGTGTTAACCGTACGATATTTTTGTGTTACAACTCCATTGCTAGCCATAAAATGCGCAGCATAATTATAACAATTTAGCTACAAGTGCGATTAATTTTGCACTACAAGCATTAATTGACAAGGAATGAAGTTGTGAAGACAAAACTATCTATCGCTATCTCCGCGGCACTATTATCAAGTGCTGCTGTTGCAGGTACAACTGCTCAGTACAATACAACCAATCAAACAACTGATAAGTATGCAGGCTTAAGCGTTACTAAAAATGATAGTAACGAACAAAAACAAGCTGTAGCTTGGATGGTAAAATTAAAGGCACCTTCTCTTGCGCAACAAAGCCAGCTAAAGGGATTTAATAAGCAATCGGTCATGAGCCAAATTGAAAGCTCTCAAACCAAAGTCAAAAATGCAATTAACAGCATGGATGCTGATTTAAAAATCGTTGCAACAACGTCAAAATTAGTAAACTCGATTGTTGTGGAAGGTAATCATAAGCAAATTGCATCCCTGCTTAACAACGCTGAAGTAGCGGCTATTCTGCCAATCTATGACTACAAACTAGATGTTGCCGCAAGCGCTGAATACATCAAAGCAAAAGCGGTTATTGATGCGGGTATTGCTTCGGGTAAAGGTCAACGAGTGGCCGTGCTCGATACTGGCGTTGACTATACCCACAAAGCCTTAGGTGGCTCAGGATTAGTTGCTGACTACAAAGCAGCCGTCGCAGCAAAAAGTGAAATGCCAAACTGGCCACAAGGCAAAGTCATTGGAGGTTGGGACTTTGTTAATAATGATCCAAACCCAATTGATGTCACAACCAATCATGGTACTCATGTAAGCCATTCTGTTGTTGGAATAGCTCCAGATGTTGAGCTGCTCGTATATTCAGTATGTAACTCTGGCTGTTCTGGTATCGCTCAATTAAACGCGCTTGAAGCCTCTATGGATCCAAACGGTGATGGAGACATCAGCGATCGCGTCGACACTGTTAACATGTCGTTAGGCGGTGATTTTGGTGATGTTGAGGACGGCGCCGTTCAAGCCATGATCAATGAAATGGTCAAACTAGGTGTAAACCTTGTGATCTCAGCCGGTAACGATGGTCCAACACCTTTTGTGGTCGGTGGCCCAAGTACCACTAATAGCGCTCTTTCCGTTGGCGCAATGACACATCCAACGACTAAAGTTGGCAAAATTGAAGCATCCATAGCGGGTAATACAGTCACAGCAATTGGTGCTGGATTTAATAAATCCAATGCTTATAGCTTCACAAATACCGTTGCACCGATTGTTTACCCCGCTGCCAATAAAAATGGCTGCGCGGCTTATACTGAAGATTTAACAGGCAAAACGGTACTAATTGACCGCGGAACCTGTGGTTTTACAGTTAAGGTACTAAATGCTCAACTAAAAGGAGCCTCATTTGTTATTGTGGCTAACAACGCAGCCAATGCTGGTGCGATTGTGATGGGCGGGACCGACGACAAGATCACCATTCCTTCGGTAATGGTTTCTAAGGAAGATGGCGATGCAATCAAAGCTGCACTCGCATCTGGCGATGTTCCATTTAGTATTACATCAACTGAAGTCACTACCGCAGGTGCCATTGCGACCTTTACGTCAAGAGGTCCATCAATCGGCGGAACCTTAAAACCTGAGATCACCGCACCTGGTACTGATATTCTCACCGCACACCCAGGATTAGGTGAAGGATTAAGTCCAATCAGCGGCACATCATTCTCTAGCCCGATTACAGCTGGTGCAGTGAGTATCATTCGTGAAGCCTTACCTCATCGCAATGCATTTGAGGTAAAAGCGACCATCATGAACGCGGCTAACCTTGATGTAACGCTGGAACCTAAAGAAATCAACCCTGATACAGAGCTTGCACCTATCAGCTATATCGGTTCAGGTTTAGTTGACGTAGAAAAAGCCATTAATCTGCCCGTTGCGGCTTGGAATAAAGACACCAAACAAGCGGCGTTAGCCTTTGGCTTATTAGCGCTCAACAAAACCACATCAATCACTAAGACAGTTACTGTTAAAAACTTCTCTGCAGCTGAAAAAACTTACACCTTAAAAGTCGATCAACGTTTCCAAAACGATCTTGATTCAGGCGCCTTAAGTTTTGCATTACCAGCCAGTGTCACTATTCCTGCCGGACAAACCGTTGATTTTGATGTTACTGCGACAATTGATCCGACTAAGTTGCCAGAATGGACGCTAACCTCATCATATGAACTAGACGGAACTGCTGCAGATGCATCAGTAGCACTGACGCTATCTGAATACGATGGTGCAATTGAGTTTATGGATGGTGAATCAAAAGCACTCCACTTGGTATACCACGTGTTACCTAAAGCAGCGGCGGCAATTTCAGTTGAAACTGAAGTCACTGAAGACGGTTTAGTTCGTACACTAACCAACGTTGGTGCAACCTCAATTACCGATCCATTTACAGCTCCATTGATCGCAACAAGCCCTGTCGACGAATCTAAACGCCATGACTTGTTAAATGCATCGAGTGAACTGTTGCTCAGTAGCTCATGTGATACTGGCATTGCAATCTATAACACCTTACAAATGCGCGATCCTATCGTTCATGCGTTAGTGGCCAGTTATGACGTAGACTATGACCTCAACAATGACGGTGTTTGGGACTACACAGCAGCAACCGCAAACCTAAACTGGTTTAATGATGCCTATCCAAGATCAATCTATGGTTTAGTGGCTAAATATGGCACCTCATCAGGTACGCTTGAGCCTGTTTTCCACGTCACAGGTAATGACTTCCTAACCAGCAAAGTGTGTTTTGAAGACATGGGGTTAACTGAAGCAGACTTAGGTAAAACCATTAAAGTTCGTTACCGTGTAGAAGACAGTGATTGGGCTCCGACACCTTCTGGTGATGAAGACAGTGTTGTTGCATCGCTTGTACTTGATGGCTCAGGAACATCAGCCATGTTAGTGGATAGCGATGGAAAAGAAGTCACTGAACTCAAACCAGGTGAAAGTGCGATTTTAGAAGCTCAAGTTGGTGATAACGCTAAAGGCTTTATGTTCCTGTCGGACTCAGGCTCTATGTCTGTTGTGGCTAATACCACTGATGAAGGTAACTCAGCGCCAACGGTAGAAAACTTAACACTATCAGTTAAGAAAGGTACTGCTGCTGGAACCGTATTAGGACAAATAAAAGCGACTGACCCTGATATGCTGACAAGCCCGTTCTCCGAATTTGTGACTACAGGCTCGAATAGCAGTATGGTTTTAGTTGCTAAAGATGGAACAGTACGCTTAAGTGACGACGCTGTAATTAATCAGCAAAGCAAAACTATGGAAGTTGAAGTTATTGCTCTAGATACGATGGGGAATGCTTCTGCACCAGCCAAAGTGACAGTGTTGATTAATAACACTAAGCCAACAGTCTCTCCTACCAGTGCAAATGCTACTGAGAACTCATATGTAGCCTTGCTAGCAAATGGTAAAGATGCTGATGGCGATACTTTAACTTACACTTGGAAGCAAACATCTGGTCCTGCAATAAGTTTTGTTAACGGCTCAGATAAACTTGGATTTACAGCCCCTGCAGGTGACAACGTTTACACATTTACCGTTGTCGCATCTGATGGGGTAGATGATAGTAATACTGGTACATCAACAGTGACAGTTAAAACAACAAAAGCAAACAATGCTGGCGGTACCTCCGGCGGTGCGCTGGGTTGGTTAACGGCGTTGTTATTACCTCTGGCGGCAATGCGTCGTCGTATGAAGTAATCTGTTCACATAAGTAAGCAAACAAAAGGGAGTCTAAATGACTCCCTTTTTATTATTCAATGTCCCGTCCTGGAATACGTGAGACATTGATGGTATCAACAAGAACCGGATTACGAACGCAGCCCTATACCTCTTGAAATAAGGTAATACGCAACACCCCAAAGTACAGCGCAAAAGCCCACCATGATGCCAATAGAAAGCGGAATGCTGATATCGGCAAAACCTAAGAAACCGTAACGGAAGACGTTGATCATATAGACCACAGGGTTGAGTGCCGAAACGCCTTGCCAAAAGGATGGCAGTAACGACAGTGAATAGAATACTCCACCAAGGTAAGTTAATGGCGTGAGCACAAACGTCGGGATGATGCTGATATCATCGAAACTCTTGGCAAATACCGCATTAATTAATCCCCCTAAGGAGAATAACACTGAGGTTAAAAATACCGTCATGACGACTAAGCCTGCATGGTGCAAACTGATGTCGACAAAGAACATGGCGACTAGCGTGACGATTAAACCAACGCATAACCCCCGAGCGACACCGCCACCCACATAGCCTGCAATCATCACATAGTGAGGCACGGGCGCGACCATTAACTCCTCGAGATTGCGCTGAAATTTCGCGCTATAAAAAGAACTCGCCACATTCGAATAGGAGTTAGTGATCACCGACATCATGATTAGGCCTGGCGCGATAAACTCCATATAAGATACCCCCCCCATATCACCAATGCGGCTACCGACCAAGTTACCAAAAATCAAAAAATACAAGGTCATAGTGATTGCAGGCGGAACTAAAGTCTGGATCCAGATCCGAGTAAAACGATTGATTTCCTTGGTTAATATGCTTTTGAAGGCGATAAAATACAGCTGTTTCATGCCTTAGCTCCTTGGGTTTTCTTCACTAACTCCACAAACAATTCTTCTAACCGATTGGACTTATTGCGCATCGACAACACTTCCACATTGGCCGCGGTTAATTGGGTAAACACATCGTTGAGATTGTGCTCCTTTGCCACATCGACCTCTAAGGTATGCGGATCGGTTAAACGACACACCATGCCATCGAGTATTGGCGCGACATTGATATCGCGGCGAAGGTCGAGGATAAAGGTTTCAAGATTCAGCTTACTCAGCAAGGTCTTCATGCTAGTACACTCCACCAGCACGCCCTTATCGATAATGCCGATATTGCGACACAGCATTTCAGCTTCTTCAAGATAGTGGGTGGTCAGTATGATAGTCACACCCTGCTGATTAATTTGCTTGAGGAATTCCCACATTGAGCGTCGTAGCTCAATATCGACCCCCGCAGTTGGTTCATCTAAGATCAGTAAGTTAGGTTCGTGCATCAGGGCGCGGGCAATCATTAACCGCCGCTTCATCCCCCCCGACAAGGTGCGGGACTGACTATTACGCTTCTCCCACAAATCCAGCTGGCTTAAGTATTTTTGGGCTCGCTCAAGAGCAACGGCCTTAGGTACGCCATAATAACCCGCCTGATTCACCACAATTTGCAGCACAGTTTCAAACTGGTTGAAGTTAAATTCCTGTGGCACTAAACCTATGCACAGCTTGGCTTCCTCGAGTTGCTTATCGATATCAAAATCAAAAACCTGCACAGAGCCAGCGGTTTTCTGCACTAAGGAGCTGATAATCCCAATGGTAGTCGACTTACCCGCGCCGTTAGGGCCTAACAGTGCAAAAAAGTCTCCCTGTTCAACGGTAAGGCTAATGCCCTTTACCGCTTCTACACCGCCTTTGTAGGTTTTTTTTAGCCCCTCGAGTACGAGAGCATGGGCATGCTTGGCCATAGTGCTACCTGATCCTGAAAGAATAAACGAAATACTAAAATGGTGACGAAAACAGCAAATGCAATACGCTAAGCTGTATAAAAACGAATTATGACTCTAATTGATTGAAAAAATAGTTATTAATTTATTAAAAATAACTAATAGAGCACCATACATAGGTCAGTTACACCAAATCGCATTCGTGTGACCAACTTTCTACACAAAACAAAACTCCCGCCTAGGCGGGAGTTTGAGTCATAACGCATCTGAGCTTATTCGAGCGGCACCACTTTGGCGATATAAGGTAAGTTGCGATATTGCTCAGCATAATCGATGCCGTAACCCACAATAAACTCATCTGGGATAGTAAAACCGATAAAGTCGACTTTGACATCCACTTCACGGCGCTCAGGTTTATCCAACAGAGTGCACAGGGCTAAGCTCTTTGGCTCACGCAATAACAGCATTTCGCGCACTTTGTTTAAGGTGTTGCCCGAGTCAATCAAGTCTTCCACAATCAGCACGTCGCGGCCCGCGATATCCGATTGCACATCCTTCAGCACTTTCACATCCCGTGAGCTGGTCATGGAATTGCCATAACTCGAAACCGACATAAAATCGACTTCAACATGGCCTTTAATACGGCGGCACAGATCAGCCATAAATACGACTGAGCCTTTTAATAATCCCACCATCAGCAAACGCTCGCTGTTGGCATAGTGGGCATTGATTTGCTCAGCCATTTGATCCAATTTTTGGCTAATCTCTTCAGCGGAGATCATCACTTCGGTGGTGTGTTTCATATCAGTCTCAATTGTCGATGTCAGTAGGGGAGTGTTTGTCATAACCCCAACGACTCGTTAATGCATGGTCAACGCCCAAATGATCGAGGATTCGAGCGACCATGAAGTCTACCAGATCTTCAACCGATTTGGGATTGTGATAAAAGCCAGGCGCCGCAGGCATAATAGTGACACCTAAGCGCGATAGGTTGAGCATATGCTCTAAGTGTATGGCATTAAAAGGAGTTTCCCGCGGAACGAGGATCAGTTGACCACGTTCTTTTAACACCACATCCGCCGCACGTTCGAGCAAATTATTGCTCATTCCCGTCGCAACAGCCGCGAGAGTCCCCGTCGAACAAGGGCAAATCACCATTTGTTTAGGTGCGGCACTGCCCGAAGCTGGCGGCGAAAACCACTCATCCTTGCCTAATACCACTAACTCGCCAGATAAGGTTATCTGCTTCTTTGCTAGCACATCGAGCAATTGTGCCTTAGCTTTATCGCTATTAGCACTGAGCTGCAGGCCATGTTCAGTGGCCAGCACCACACGTGCGGCGCTCGAGATCATTAGAAATACTTGATAGCCAGAGGCCAGCAAACATTCTAATAATTTCAAGCCATAAGGCGCGCCCGAGGCTCCCGTCCAGGCTAAGCTAATGGCTTTCTCTGATTTGGCGTAGGCCATATTAGTCCGCCTGCTGAACAAACTGAGGGGTGACTTCGAGCGCCGCCAACAGTTTCTTATGTAAGCCGCCAAAGCCACCGTTACTCATCACCACGATAGTGTCACCCGCTTTTGCCGAGGCAGATACTTTAGCCACAACATCATCAATTTGATGCAGAACAGTCACAGGGATCACCGCCGCTTCCATCGCCTCTTTCATATTCCAATCGATAGTATCGGCTTGATATAAAAAGGCCTCGTCCGCTTGCAGCATGGAATAAGCCAGCGTGTCTTTGTGCACCCCACTCTTCATTGTGTTTGAGCGCGGCTCTAATACGATAGTGATTTTGCTTTGACCGACCTTAGCACGCATGCCCTTAATAGTGGTCGCAATCGCCGTTGGATGGTGGGCGAAATCATCGTATACGCTGACGCCGTGGACAGTACCCAACAGCTCCAGACGACGTTTCGGCGGTACAAAGCGGGTTAATGCATCAATCGCAGCACTCGGTTTAACCCCAACATGGCGCGCGGCTGCGATGGCCATTACTGCATTTTCGATATTGTGCTGACCAATCAGCGTCCATTCGAGCACGCCTTGGGACAGGCCATCGAAAAACACTTCAAACTCATGGCAATCATCACTTAAGGCCTTAGCATGCCAACCTTTCGTCGCATCAGTGGTATGGAAGGTCTCTTGTTCGCTCCAGCAGCCCATATCAATGGTTTGCTTTACCGCGTGGGAATCGGCTGGCCAAATCACTTTGCCTTGTCCTGGCACAGTTCGGATCAAATGATGGAACTGTTTTTGGATCGCCGCTAAATCGGCAAAAATATCAGCATGGTCAAATTCGAGGTTATTAATCACCAGCGTACGGGGATGATAATGCACAAATTTAGAACGCTTATCGAAGAAGGCGCTGTCGTATTCATCGGCTTCGACCACAAAAAATGCCGATTCCCCTAAACGGGCCGACACGCCAAAGTTTTGTGGCACGCCGCCAATCAAGAAACCGGGTTGATAACCACAGTCCTCTAAGATCCACGCCAGCATGCTTGAAGTGGAGGTTTTTCCATGGGTACCAGATACGGCTAATACCCAACGCTCAGGCAGAATATGATCGGCTAAAAACTGTGGTCCAGAGGTGTAAGGGATCCCAAGGTTTAATACCGCTTCGACACAAGGATTACCTCGGCTCATGGCATTACCAATCACCACAAGATCGGGATAACTGCCCGCTTCACCTAACTGACTTGGATCAAAACCTTGAATGAGTTCAATACCTTGCTCTTCAAGCTGCGTACTCATCGGTGGATAGACGTTGGCATCCGAGCCTGTCACTCTGTGCCCTTTTGCCCTAGCCAAGAGTGCAAGACCACCCATGAAGGTTCCACAAATTCCTAAAATATGTACGTGCATACCGCTCGCTCTGATGTTTTTGAATTCAAGGCTATTCTAATCCATAGCACAGCAGATTGGCAGGTTAGGATCTCGGAAAAGCCACATGTTCGGCAAAGATCCTGAGAGAGGAATAAATTTTAACAATTGGCTGAAGTTTAACTAACAGAATTATGCCACTAGGCTCACTTATCCGCGCAAGCTGGCATAGAGCTTGGGATATTGACTGCGGTGACGATTAAAGAGGAATTGACGTAGGGCTTCTCGCTCTTCGGCTTCGGCCTGAAATCTGACAATCGCCAGTCCCTCTTCATGGCGGATAGGCTCGATTTTAACCCGCATGGTTTCACCATCGGGCAACTGTAATTGCAGTTCTTGGCTATCGACCAACTGTTCAAACTGTTGTGGTGATTTAGCACGAATCGCCATGCCAGAACTCGATAAAGACACCACAGACCATTGTTCGCCCTGATCTTGGTCGAAGATCCACACATCTTCAGGCTGAGTCAAACGCCAACTCCGCTCAGCCCCTTTTGCGTCTAACACTTCAGGCACCCCAAGAGTGGGCTGTAATTGGCCAAAATCATCGAGACGCATCTCAAGGGGAAACCAGAGCTTATAGGAGCCGACTTCAGCCAATAGGGTCAACTTGGCCTTACCCAATAGTGAGGCAAGCGCCTGTGGCACCTCGGTTTTGACCGTTAATACATGGTTAACCAAAGGCTCAGGATGAGCGTCCTCAGTGCTATGGATTATGCGATTGGGGGAAAATAGCTCTCTAAAACAAGCTAATTCCTCTAAGGTTAAATGCGGCTCATCAACCATACGACAACCTACTCAGATGAATCACTTGTACAAAAAATTACCACCAAAGCGTGATTCTGTATATTTTTTCAGCGATTAATTTGCAAAAAAAGAAAAGTAGGCTAGCAAGGTTAAGATCTGACTCCAATTACCCATTTGCACTATTTGAAGATGGATGATTCCTGAATTTAAGCAACTCACTTATCTTTTTGCTGACTGGCAGGAGGGGCGAATAACAGCTTAAGCCGCTCTGAAAAGCTCAGCCCCTTAGTCGTGACATCACTAAACATATCGCGCCATTCGCTAAAGGTCACTTTGATTGGATTAAAACTGTTGACGGGTTTAGTGATGCCGTAAATCACGGTTTCCTCTTCAGGAACAAAGGTACCGAAAAGTTTGTCCCAGATAATCAAGATACCGGCATAATTTTTATCGATATATTGCGGATTACGCCCATGGTGCACCCTGTGGTGGGAAGGCGTATTAAACAGCCATTCCAATGGGCCGAGTTTTCTCACCGCTTGGGTGTGCACAAAAAACTGTAATCCCAAATTGAGCAGCACCACAAAAACCACCCAATTAGGGTCGAAACCCAAAATTACCAACGGCAACCAAAACACCCACATACCAGCGAAGGGATACATCAAACTCTGGCGAAACGCGGTGCTAAAATTCATATTCTCCGAACTATGGTGCACCACGTGGGCTGCCCACATCCACCGTACTCTATGGCTCGCACGATGGAACCAGTAATAGCAAAAATCTTGGGCAATCATCAGCAGCACAAAGCTGAATGGCCCCATTTGAATATCGAATAATTTCCAACCAAATACCGCAAGATACAATTTAGCGATCAGCAAGCCCGCCAAAATATCCATTCCTTGGTGCATGGCGGCGAGGCTAAAATTACACAACACTTCCTTTGGATAGTAACGGGCGCTAACGGGCAGTTTTTGTCTTCTGTCACCGAAATACCATTCCAGCAAAATGCAGACAAAAAACAGTGGAGCCAATACCAGTAACAGCACTTCGGGATGATTAATTAACGCAGCGATATCCATATACCTTTATCCTATTGTTATTATTGTATTAAAGCGTAAATCTGCCCATGGTCTACCAGCGAGCGTAATGATCCTCAGTTAATCCCAATACATTGTTGAGTTGGAATTTCCGCCCCTGATTGTCAATGATAAAACCGCTAAAAAGCCCCAGATATTGACGGAAGTTACTCTTCAGCAAGATAAAATTGCGTTTCTCACTGCGGCAATTTCGCGCCGTAAACTCTAAATCGACGCGGCCATCGTGACTATGAATACGCCAGAGATCTGTGCCCTGGTGGCCATGACGGTCAAATTCAAATTGTACTGGTCCGAGTAAATGCCGCTCACCATTGATCCAAAACACATTTTCATTAGCACCAGTTTCATTCACGCCCGCAGCAAGATTTAATCCAATCACTCCGTCGTCAATTTGCGCACTCAGCGATGCCCAACGCCAACTGGTATCTCGGCGCATAAATCCCGCGGAAAAATCATAGCCTGCGAGGGCGAAATTCAATGGCTGCGGTTCATGATCTACGGTGAGTTGTCCTTTGACCGACAAACCATTGTGTTTTTGGGTATAGGTCCAGCCGTTGTATCCCGTGGGGCTACACATGGCCATAGGTAAACTTAAAGGCAATGCATGTAAGGTTAAATCGGCTTTAATGCTTTTAGTATCAATGACTAAATGCCAACTCCCCTCTTGGATTTTAAAGGTTATGCGCTTACCTTTGCCGCCAATGGTTGCCGTGCCATTGGCTGGAGAAGGCGTCATCCGGTAGCCAAACCCAAGGGGTTTTAGCCAGTCCTGCTGAGTTAACCTATTGTTTTTAACATCGTATAAATAACAAAATCCACTGCCAAGGTAGGCGATATCCGCGAGCGCAACACCAATAATATAACGGGGCGTAACGATAGAAATAAATTGGAACTGCTTATAGTCAAACCGTTTCGCCCAAGCCGATGCGGGCTTATCCATAGTATCGAAATAGGCAAAATCCGCTAAACCTAAGCGACTGACTATACCGTCGAAATGACCAAAATGTGGCTGACCTTTGGCATTGATCAAACTGTCGGGGGCGATTTGGGTGATAATCCTAGACATAACTTCGCCTTTGCTTTTGCACTCGAGGGAGCATTTATGCTCTCTTATTTAATGTTGAATTTTTACTCTAACCTGTCATTCATTGCATTAAAAGAGTGCAAGCTCAAATTGTTGTTATTTTGTTGCCGAGAGGAGTTCGGTTTAGTTTCCTCAAAAAGCCATTAAAAAAGCGCCCAAAGGCGCTTAGTTGAGACAAACCTATTTAATCAAATGTTGACGAATCCAGTGGAACACCTCAGTCGTTAAAATCGATAGCTGATACCAAAGTTTACCCCTTGTAACTCTAGCTCTTTCATCGGCACATATTGGTATTCGAGATTTAGCCCAAAGCCAGAGCGAAAACGATATTGCCAACCGATAGCGCCGTAAAAGCCCACATCGTCCGAATCCATCTCCTGCTTTTCAAACTCATAACTCACTTTAGTGTAGGCTGCACCAACTTTGGCATACAGACTATTACCACGAGACAGAGCATACTCACCGTAAGCAGTAGCTCTCACGCCTTGGTAATCTAAGTCTTTTATATCACTGATCGCACTAACAAGCGCACTCGCCACGCCACCAGAGCCCGCTAAATATCCCGCTTCAAATCCAAAATGCTCGTTGAGCATATAGCGGTAATACAAGTCGCCAGTAAATGTATCACCCGCATCATATTTACCGCTTTTAGTTTCAAACTCTTGGGAACCATAGCCTAAGCTGCCGCCTAACACATGGGGTGAATCGGTGGCATTGGCATTACCAGCAAAACCAGCACATAAAGCGAGAAATAACACGCAAACATTTATTTTTAAGTACTTCATATTGTTAATATTCCATTATTATAAGGTAGTCATATCATAGCCCCCAACCCTGTACAAAAACTGAACACCTATGCATTGTGGCAACAGAGATGATTTCTGGTATGCTGTAACCACTTTTTACTAGCATGAGATTCCACATGAAACGGTTATTATTGACGCTGACTTTTCCTTTACTTTTTGTAGGCTGCGCGAGCCAAAATCCGACTCATATGGCATTTAGTCCACAGGTTCCAGATATTAGCCAACAGACTTCAAGACCGCTGCAAATCTCACTAGACACAATCGACACTCGTAACGCCGAATACGTTGCGCGTTTTATGGAAGAAGGCACCAAAACCCGTTTAGTCGGCCCAAGCGAGCCCCCTAAGTTATTGCTCGACGAAGTATTTCGTAACGGTTTCACTCAAGCGGGATACCAAATCGATCCCAGTGCAACCAACTCTGTTCAAATTCAATTAGAAGAATTACAGATGGATGTCACCAAAAAGACCTTTGGCTACGAAGCCAAACACAGCGTCCGTATCGCAGTCCAAGCACGTAATTCCAATCAAGAATTGGTCAAACGCTATAAAGCCAAGGGGGTCTTAAAAGGCCCATTAACTCCTGACTTTGCCACCTTAGAAATGGATATGAATAAGCTCCTCGGTCAACTCACAGGGGAGATTCTAAATGACCCAGAGTTAAACCAGTTTCTACAACAATAATTGCGCAAGTTTATAATGATTAAGGAAAGAATGATGTTTCGTTGGATATCCGCACTTTTAGTTCTCTGTGCAAGTTATAGCAGCTGGGCGGCAATCGACATTCAACCCGATAGCTTGTATCCACAGGTCGAGTTTGATACGAGTTTAGGTAAGATTGTCGTCGAACTCGATAGAACTCGCGCGCCGATTACGGTTGATAACTTCCTCACCTATGTGGTCAAAGGCGAGTACAACAATACGATTTTCCATCGCGTGATCAGTGACTTTGTGGTGCAAGGCGGTGGGCTGAATCCACAATTAGAAGAGTTGCCAGCGGGCAAGCCGATAGTCAACGAGTCGGGTAATGGTTTATCAAATAGCATGGGCACCATCGCCATGGCGCGTGATAATGAGCCCCATTCTGCCACCCGCCAGTTTTATTTTAATGTTGCGGACAATACAAAGCTTGACCCATCAAAACGTCGTTGGGGATATGCGGTATTTGGTGAAGTGATCGAAGGAAAGCAAGTCCTCGAAGCCATGGCAGTGGTAGAGACCACTACTAATGCCAAACTGAATTGGCCCGATGTGCCAGTAACACCTATCATATTGAAAACAGCTAAATTACTCCCCAAAAAATAATCGAAAAAAATTTGAGCAAAAGCCCTAATCCTGCATCTATACTGTACAAGCAGAAAGAAAGGAGGCAAGGGTGACGATTGAAGAATTTATCGATAATAAAGCGCCCCAACTTGCAGTATATGGGAAAGCGTTTTTGAGTGATGAACTCGATTTCTGCGAGATCCAGCTCTATTTATGGGACACACTTGAAGAATGGCAACAACTCATTCCAACAAGTGAAGCGCAAACAGAAATGGAAACCGTGTTTTGGCACTTGCTCCATAGCTTTAGTAATTGGCCAGACTGGATGATCCGCGGCAATCAGTACCTGTGTCAGCAGTTGCATGCGTGCTGTGACTTCCTCTGTTTGGGAGGCCAAATGCCCTCGGGTTGTATCGGTATCCGACCTTGAACAATCCCTTCTTAAAAGACTCAGCTTGCTGAGTCTTTTTATTTTTAGCTTTTGCAAACAAAATCGCTCTGAGTATCAAAAGGAGATACCTTGCCCCTTGAACCTAACCACATCTTACCCGTAAGCTAGGCGGATTCGACTCTTCGGCTAATACATATGTCCGTACCCAGTTTTACTCGTCGCACCTTAGATTCCTTGAGTGTTTATTACCATAAACGCGTTTTGATCCTGCTATTACTCGGTTTTTCTGCTGGCCTACCATTAATGCTAGTCTTTTCAACCTTGTCATTTTGGTTACGGGAAGCAGGTGTCGATCGCACCTCTATCGGTTATTTCAGTTGGATAGCCTTAGCCTATGCCTTCAAATGGGCCTGGTCACCGTTAGTAGATAGATTATCACTCCCTTTACTGACGCGCTTTTTAGGCCGGCGACGCGGCTGGATGTTGTTCGCCCAGTTGTTACTGGTCGGTGCAATTTTGGGGATGTCTTTTAGTGATCCCGTTAAAGATCTCGAACGCTTAGCTTTGTTTGCATTAATGGTTGCATTTGCGTCTGCGACCCAAGATATCGTGATTGACGCCTTTCGCATTGAATCGGCTCCCGAAAAAATGCAAGCAGCCTTAGCGGCGGCCTATCAGGTGGGTTATCGCAGCGCCATGATTGTGGCGACCGCAGGCGCGCTGACCATCGCAGCTTGGGTTGAGCCAGGTAATACCGAATATAACTTAATCGCTTGGCAAACTTCCTATTTAGTCATGGCTGGACTGATGTTTATTGGGGTTTTGACTACGCTCTTTAGCCAAGAGCCACAGGTCGATACCCGCGCCGCCGATGAGACCGAATTAGCGGTCAAACAACGCTTAAGCGAGCGTTACCCTAAACCTATAGCTGCGACTCTCTCGTGGATTTATACCGCCAGCATCCTGCCCTTTATCGACTTTTTCAAACGCTATGGCCGTAGTGCTATCTTAATTTTATTGCTGATTTCCTGCTATCGCATCTCAGATATTGTGATGGGAATTATGGCCAACGTGTTTTATGTGGACATGGGATTCACTAAGGAAGAAATTGCTTATCTGAGTAAAATCTATGGCCTTATCATGACCTTGGTTGGCGCAGCCTTTGGCGGAGTCCTGTTAGCCCGCTTTGGTACCATGAAGATATTATTTCTTGGCGCGCTGTTGGTTGCTGTCACTAATTTGCTCTTTGCTTGGCAAGCGGTCATTGGTTATAACGTCAGCTTTTTAACCTTTGCCATTTCGGTTGATAACTTCAGTGCGGGGATTGCCACCGCTGCCTTTATCGCCTATTTATCAAGCCTCACCAGCAGCGGCTATAGCGCAACCCAATACGCCCTGCTCTCTTCGATTATGCTGCTCTTCCCTAAGTTTATTGCGGGTTTCTCGGGCGCCTATGTCGATGCCTATGGTTATGTGAACTTCTTTGTCGCTGCCAGCGTGATTGGCTTTCCTGTGTTGTTACTTATTCACTTAGTGAATAAATACGCCCCCCACGTCAGTAACAAACCAGACCAAGAATAATCAGATATAAAAAAGCCCCAAACCGTAAAGGTTTGGGGCTTACTGTATTTTCCACGCTTAAGTTAGCTTAACGCGAACTCAAGCCAATTTTCATGATTAATCGCGGAAGTTATTGAACTGGAAAGGCTGACCAAGATCGGCTTGACGCACTAACGCCATCACAGCTTGTAAATCATCACGGGCTTTGCCCGTCACACGCACTGTGTCGCCTTGGATCTGCGATTGCACTTTAATTTTACTATCTTTGACCATCTTAACGATTTTCTTGGCGATATCCGTCTCGATGCCCTGCTTAAAGCGCACTTTCAGGGAGAAAGTCTTGCCACTGTGAACTGACTTTTCGTCGACATCCATAGTCGAAGGCTCAACATTACGCTTGCTCAATTGAGTACGTAAAATATCCACTAACTGTTTGCACTGGAAATCGTCTTCTGCGGTGAGCGTCACCACATGATCTTTGTAATCGATGCTGGCATCTTTACCGCGAAAATCAAATCGGCCGCTGAGTTCACGGCGAGAGTTTTCGACCGCGTTACGTAACTCAACCTCGTCAACTTCAGACACAATATCAAATGAAGGCATAGTTGCCGCCCCTTAGGTGATTGTAAATGCCCATAGTTTACCGACTCCCTCCCCCAAGTTGAAGGTTAACTTTGTCCCAGCAAGATAAAACTCGGCTTAGGGATGACTTTGGCGACACATTTTCCTATTATGGCGTCACACTAAGATAATCAAATTGTATTTGTGATAACTAAACACACCCTATTCAAACTGGCTTTAGCCGTAGCCTTTGTCGTGATCAGTTATCTGGTGTTCTCCAGACCAACCTATTCGCAAAGCATCCCCCATATCGATAAAGTAGGCCATCTTGGAAGCTTTTTCTGCCTCTCGTATCTGACCTATCTCGCCTTTCGTCCTAAGTGGTATTGGCTCTCACTGGTACTTGCAACTTACGCGATGTTAATTGAGATTGTGCAATCCCGCCTCCCCTATCGCAGCGCTTCAATAGGTGATGTGTTGGCTGATTTTGCGGGTATTGCCTTGTTTTATTTTTGTCTTTGGGCCTATCGAAAATATGTTAGTGCCGCACAACTCAAGGAAGAATAATGTTAGGCCAAGATGTGCCATTAGCTATGGAGTCTCAAGTCACTGATATCGCGATTTTAGGCGCAGGTGCTGTAGGGCAATTGATTTGCCATCAATTGTCTTCGGCGGGATTAGCGGTAGGCTTAATTGCACGGGACTCCTCGGTATCAAACCTTGAAGCAACTGATTGGCAAGACTTGGTATTTAGCCCTTTGTCCCCAAGCGATGCCGTTACTGACTGTGTGTCCTATCGAGTCCCGCTGCTTAGCGCCGACAAAGCCCACTTACAGCAAGTACAACTGTTGATTGTGTGCGTAAAAGCTTATCAAGTCATTGATGCGATAGGTCCTTTACTCAACAAGTTATCGCCACAATGTCATATCCTATTATTACATAATGGTATGGGGCCACACCTCGCGCTCGCACCAATGTTAAATGGCCGCGGCCTAAGCTTAGGCACTACCTCGCAGGGCGTATTACGTCAGTCATGTTGGCAAGTTAAGCAAACCGGCCAAGGCTTAACCCAGTTGGGTCATTTTACTGGCCCGGCGCTACCACAAACGCTTAGAGATAACCTATTACATGCCATCCCAAACAGTGAGTGGGTTGAGGCGATTATCCCCTGTCTTTGGCAAAAACTGGCCGTAAACGCCGCAATCAATCCTCTTACGGCGCTGCATCAATGCCCCAACGGCGCTTTGGCTCAAGCTGAGTTTAGTGAAACCATTGCTAGTATCCTAGATGAATTAGTCGACGTTGCCGCACATGATGGGATTGAGCTCGACAGGCACTTCTTAGAGGAGCGCGTCTATCGAGTGATTGAACTCACAGCCGCAAACTTCTCATCGATGCACCAAGATGTTGCAAACCACAGACTCACCGAGATAGACCAAATTAATGGCTATATTTGTGACCGCGCCAACGCGCACGGTTTAAGTGCAGCAACTAATACCAAGATGGTCCGCGCTATTAAACAGCTTTCGGCAATAACGCTACCACGATAACTATATATTC